>NZ_LVCT01000209.1:0-6585 GCF_001647205.1 Rhodococcus sp. EPR-134 | reverse complement strand
GCGAACCGCTCCATGTGGAGTCGATCCTCGATGCCTTCCGCCTTCCAGACGTCTTCGAGCTCATCGAGCAACGGGAGGGGTCCGCACGCCCAGGTGTGGCGCTCGCGCCAGTCGGGGCAGACCGTGTCGAGAGAACTGAGTTTGAACTTTCCGTCACGTCGCGTGAGTTGAACGTGGCTCACGAAGTCCTCGTGCTCGGCGTGCAGTGCTGTGAGTTCGTCGGCGAACATCACGTCGGATTCCGTCGGAGCCGAGTGGATGTGCATGACGTCGGGCAATTGACCGCGCCGGTTCATCGTCCGCAACATGCCCATGACCGGAGTGATGCCACTGCCGGCGGTGATGAACAGGATCTTCTCCGGTGGCGGATCCGGCAACGCGAAGTTGCCCGAAGGCGTGGCCAGTCGAACGATGGTTCCCGACGGCACGGCCCCGCTGACGAGGTGGCTCGAGAGAAAGCCCTCGGGCATGGCCTTGACCGCGATGGAAATGCGCTTGTTCTCCCAGTTGGGAGGCGAGGTAAGTGAGTACGACCGCCAATGCCAACGGCCGTCGATATGCAGACCGATGCCGATGTACTGCCCCGGCTGGTAGTTGAAGTCGAATCCCCAACCCGGCTTGATGACGATGGTCGCCGAGTCCGTGGTCTCGGGCCGGACTTCGACGATCTGGCCACGCAGCTCGCGGGCGGACCACAACGGATTCGCGAGGTGCAGATAGTCGTCGGGAAGCAATGGTGTGGTCAGCCGAGCCGCCGCACCGCGAAGCAGATTGAGCTTCGACCGCGCTGCCGGAACTACCGACGCTGCCGGTGCCTCGATCCAGTCCTTCAGACCCATCAGACCTCCACCTCTCACCTTCCGAACCCACTGCCTACGGTACCGTAGGTTATCAGGTTACGGTACCGTAGGTTACTTCACGGTAAGCACATTCACAGCAGGTCGAGCAAGAACGGCAGCTCCTGCGCGGCGTACCACGCCAACTCGTGGTCCTCCGCGTCACCGAGCGTGAACTCGGCATCGGCGTCACCGAGAGCCGCCGCGTCGACTATGCCAGCAGCGCGCTCGATGTCCGATTCTGCCTGTTCGAGGTCGACATGCACAGATGCAACCTGAGCCATCGTGACAGGACCCGCCAATCGGACTACCGAATCGTCGAGATCGGGCCGTGACTTCACATCGGCATCGTCGACGTCGGCAGCGACGACAGCACGCCGGAAGGTGACGTCACCCTCGGTTCCGGCGATCAGCCGCAGCGACGCACGCGCAGCCTCACCCATGGCGACCTCGGCCAACTCGTCGTCGTCCCCCGCCGCGTACGACTCACGCAGAGTCGGGGTGACCGCAAAAGCCGTCCGGCTCATCGGGTCGAACTCCTGGTCTGCGACCAACTGCTGCAAAATCTCGACCGTCGCCGGTACGTACACCCTCATGAGACCACCTTCATGCTCGTTCGTCACCGACTCGCATCCGTCAATTCCTCGAGTGACTCGAAGATCAGCGAACGAACGACGTCGACGTCCGACATCGCGTCACGGTCGGCATTCAAACCGTAGTAGACATTTCCGTCGTACGACGTCAGGGCGATGCTGAGTGTCTGATTCTTGAGTAGTGGCGACACGGGATACATCTCGAGCATCCGAGCCCCACCGAGGTAGAGCGGAAATTGCGGCCCTGGCGCATTGGTGATCATCAAGTTGAACATTCGCTGCGACAGACTGCTGGCCGCACGCGAGCTCATCGCATGCAGCGTCGCCGGCGCAAACCCGGACATTCGCACCATCGTCTGCGCGGTGACCCGCCGACCCTGACGCGCGAATGCCTCCGTCGCATGGGCCACGTGCGAGAGCCGAACCACCGCGTTGGGTTCACCGACAGGCAGGTCGATGAGGAACGAGGAAACATGTCCGGGCGCTTGCGGATCGTCGACGTCAGGACTCTCCGGGCCGTCGGTGTAGACCGACATGGGCACCATCGCTCGCACGATGGTCGCCTCGGTCACCGGTTCACCGCGCGAGAGCAACCAGTTCCGCATCGCACCCGCGATGACGGTCAGGATCACGTCGTTGATCTCGCACCCGTACCGCGCACGAATGCGTCGATAGTCCTCCAGAGACGTCTTGGCCACCGCAAGTCGCCGATTGCGCGAGATGGTGGCATTGAGCGGGCTCGACGGGGCCACCTGGGTCGCCGTTCGAACCACTTCTGCAAGCTTCCCGAGTGCACTCACTGCCTCGGTGACGGATGTGGTCACGTCGTTGAACGCTGCACGCGCCCGTGCGATCCCCTCCCCCGGGCTCGTCACGAGATCTGCCAGTGCACTGACCAACAAGCTGGTGTCGCTCGGCGGCCTGGCGGGCATCCACAATTCTTCGGGGCCTGGCGCTCGATTCTTCTCCGGATCGAAGATCACCTGACTGATCTCTGGAGCCGCCTCGCCGTCCACCAACGACGAATGAGACTTCGTGAAGATGGCAAATCTGTTTCTGGTCAGCCCCTCGACCAGGTACATCTCCCACAACGGCCTCGTGCTGTCGAGTGGTCTCGACGTCAGCCGCGCGATCAGATCCATCAGCTGTTCGTCGGAACCTGGTTTGGGCAGAGCCGATCGGCGTACGTGATAGGTGATGTCGAAATCCGAGTCGTCCACCCAGACGGGGCGGGCCAGGCCGAACGCCACCTCACGCACTCGCTGGCGGTAACGCGGAACCGATCCGAGCCGCTCTTCGACCAGACGAAGCAATTCCTCGTGATCGATCCCGTTTCGCAGTTGCCTGAAGATCCCCAACGAGCCGACATGCATCGGCGTCGTCCCGGCTTCGAGGAAGTAGAAAGCGGCATCCTGAGTCGTCAGTCTGTTCACCATGGCTTCGTGTCCCCTCCCTCGCCGAGATCGAACAGAATCGACAACTCCTCGATGGTCGATTCCGAGCCGACGTGATGGACCCCGACCATCCCGACGGCCACCGCCGCCCGGACGTTGATTTCGAGATCATCCACGAAAACGAAATCCTCCGGCTCGACGCCCAAACGACTCGCTGCCAACAGATAGATCTCGTCGCCGGGCTTTGCCATCTCGACATCACCGGACAAGATCACGTCGTCGACCAAGACCCCGTCGCCGAGATCCCGCAACCACTGAGCACTGGCGCCGCCGGGATCGTTGCTGACGATTCCCGTCACGATTCCGCGGGCCTTCACCGCGCGCACGACCGCGCTCAAGCCGTCGAGATCCGATCCCGGACCGAACAGCACGCCACCGACATCCAACAGAAGTCCCCGCACGCCATCACCCTAAGTCGCGATGGTGATCACGGCGACATCTCGAGCGATTCGTGTCATGCTTCTCACCATCGCTCGGGGGAGCGAAGTCCGAGACAGCTGTCTCGGACGCAGGATCATCCGGGGGGATGTCATGGAGCAGGACTGCAAGATCGTTCTCGAGCCGGCGCCGCAATTCGAGCCTCACCCGCATACCGTCGTGCTGTCGCGGCCACAGTGCCGGCCAGACCGAACGCAGTGCCGAACAGACCGGATGCTGCGTCGCCCGCGAAAGACGCCACACAACGGAACGTCGCCCAGTACCGGGTTCACTCACGCTCCGGAACCGCGGCTGGTAGGTGCCGACATCTTCTGGAACCGATCACTACGTCTGGTTCTCGAAACCGTCGACCGACGACGAAATCCGCGGCAGCTCAAGGGCGTGTTGACGCCGTCCGTCCTGGAAGTTGTTGCGCGACTTCACACTTCGGATTTCTCGGCCCGGAAGCTGGGCGGCGCGGCCGTTCACCGCACCCACGTTCAAGCAGTGTCGGAGAGTACCGCCGAAGTCTGTGCGACGTACACACGAGGCACGCAGACTTTTGCCGTCGCAGGCCGGATCGACCACACAGACGAAACAGGCTGGACGGTCACCGCACTACACGTGGTGTGACCGTCCAGCCTGCCGAGTACTGACTGCGCTAATACGTCAGCGCTTGCGCTTGGACTTCGGAGCTCGATTGCTCTTCGACTGCGTCCGTGCGGCTTCACGACGTTCGCGACGAGAGGCGGCACCGTCGCCGGTGTCGGCAGCCGAGTCACGTGTTGCCTTTGCCTTACCGTCCTCGTCCGGGCCGGTGTACGTCAGACGCGACGGACCTTCGTCGTCAAGTCCCTTGGCGCGCAACGCCGTCGGGGCAGCAGTTCCGGCAGTCTTGGCCGCAGCTTCCTGCGTGGGGAGCGGCTTGGGCGCCGTGGCGGACGCCGCAGCGGCCGAGCCGGCCGTGACGGAAATTCCGCTCGCGGGCTGCGCCGGAGCTGCCTCGACCTGCAGGTTGAAGAGGAATCCGACGGACTCTTCCTTCAATCCGTCGAGCATGCCGATGAACATGTCGTAACCCTCGCGCTGGTACTCGACCAGCGGATCGCGCTGGGCCATCGCACGCAGACCGATTCCCTCCTTGAGGTAATCCATCTCGTAGAGATGCTCACGCCACTTACGGTCCAGGACCGAGAGGAAGACACGGCGCTCGAGTTCACGCATACCGTTTTCGCCGGCGATCGCATCGATCTCGGCTTCGCGCTTCTTGTACGCCGCGTGGGCGTCTTCGAGCAAAGCGGTTCGCAGGTCGTCACGGCTCAGGTCACTGTTGATGCCTGCGCCGTCCTCCCCTGCCAACGTCTTGTGATCGATGCCGACCGGGTACAGCGTCTTCAGCGCCGTCCACAGCTGCTCGAGATCCCAGTCCTCGACGTATCCCTCGGCGGTGGCACCGTCGACGTAGGCGGTGACCACGTCAGTGATCATCTGCTCGACCTGGCCTTCCATGTCTTCACCCTCGAGGATCTGGCGGCGCTCCTTGTAGATGACCGTTCGCTGCTGGTTCATGACCTCGTCGTACTTGAGGACATTCTTGCGAATTTCGAAGTTCTGCTGCTCCACCTGGGTCTGAGCGCTCTTGATGGCCTTCGAGACCATTTTGGCTTCGATCGGGACGTCGTCGGGCAGGTTCAGGCGCGTCATGATCGACTCGAGTGCCGAACCGTTGAAACGGCGCATGAGCTCGTCACCGAGCGAGAGGTAGAACCGCGATTCGCCGGGATCACCCTGACGTCCGGAACGACCACGCAACTGGTTGTCGATTCGGCGCGATTCGTGGCGCTCGGTGCCCAGGACGTACAGGCCGCCGGCATCGCGGACCTTTTCGGCGTCTGCCTTGACCTCAGCCTTGACCTCGTCCAGGACTGCGTCCCAGGCTGCTTCGTACTCGTCCGGCGTCGTGACCGGGTCGAGGCCCTTCTTGCGCAGCGCGATGTCCGCGATGATGTCCGGGTTACCACCGAGCACGACGTCGGTACCGCGGCCGGCCATGTTGGTCGCGACGGTGACCGCGCCGGAGCGACCGGCCTCGGCGATGATGGTCGCTTCCTTCTCGTGGAACTTGGCGTTGAGGACGTTGTGGGCAACGCCGCGCTTGGTGAACTGCTTGGACAGGTACTCCGAGCGCTCGACGCTGGTGGTACCGATCAGGACGGGCTGGCCGTTCTCGTGGCGCTCGACGACGTCGTCGACCACCGCGTCGAACTTGGCTTCCTCGGTCTTGTAGATGAGGTCGCCGTTGTCGACTCGGACCATCGGACGGTTGGTCGGGATCGGGATCACACCGAGCGTGTAAGTCTGGTGAAGCTCGGCAGCTTCCGTCTCGGCGGTACCCGTCATGCCCGACAACTTGTCGTACAGACGGAAGTAGTTCTGCAGGGTGATGGTGGCAAGGGTCTGGTTCTCCGCCTTGATCTCCACCTTCTCCTTGGCCTCGATCGCCTGGTGCATGCCCTCGTTGTAGCGGCGGCCGACCAGCACGCGGCCGGTGAACTCGTCGACGATGATGACCTCACCGTCGCGGACGATGTAGTCCTTGTCCTTGGTGTAAAGCTCTTTGGCCTTGATCGCGTTGTTCAAGTAGCTCACCAGCGGCGAATTCGCGGCTTCGTACAGGTTGTCGATACCGAGCTGGTCCTCGACCAGTTCGACGCCCGCCTCGTGCACACCGATGGTGCGCTTGCGGATGTCGACCTCGTAGTGAACGTCCTTCTTCAGCAGCGGCGCGATGCGCGCGAACTCGCTGTACCACTTGCTGGAGCCGTCGGCCGGGCCCGAGATGATGAGGGGGGTTCGGGCTTCGTCGATGAGGATCGAGTCGACCTCGTCCACGATGGCAAACGCATGGCCACGCTGGACCAGGTCGTCCAACGAATGCGTCATGTTGTCGCGCAGGTAGTCGAACCCGAACTCGTTGTTGGTGCCGTAGGTGATGTCGGCTGCGTAGGCGACGCGGCGCTCGGCCGGCGTCATACCCGAGAGGATCACGCTGGTCTCGAGGCCGAGGGCGCGGTGAACGCGGCCCATCCACTCGGAGTCGCGCTTGGCAAGGTAGTCGTTGGTGGTGACCACGTGGACGCCGTCACCCGCGATCGCGTTGAGATAAGCCGGAAGAACCGACGTCAGAGTCTTGCCCTCACCGGTCTTCATCTCGGCGACGTTGCCGAAGTGCAGGGCCGCGCCACCCATGATCTGCACGTGGAAGTGCTTCTGATTGATCACGCG
>NZ_LVCT01000208.1:0-303 GCF_001647205.1 Rhodococcus sp. EPR-134 | reverse complement strand
CGGTGGTCTTGGCTTTGAGTTGCTCGTCTGTCAGGCCTTCGACATCGGGCGACAGAGATTCCACATGCTCGGCGATGTGCTTGAGCCGCTTGACCATGCGACCTTCACCAACACGGAGCAGCTTCGATAGCGACAGCGACGGCACAGTCTTCTTCGTCCTCAATCTTCGGCGACAGGGGGTCACACACTGAAAATCCGGCCGGGGTCCGAAAACTCCGGCCGGATTCCATGGTAGGCGCTACCGGCGGCGAGCGAGCAAACCCACCACCGATTGGGTCATGTCAGGCGGATCAATCCGTAGTC
>NZ_LVCT01000207.1:0-1530 GCF_001647205.1 Rhodococcus sp. EPR-134 | reverse complement strand
AGCGTCGTCGATGGTCATCGGCTCGGCCGGGTGATCCTTCGTGCGGACCACGCGTCCCGGGCCGTCGTACTCGTCCGGCTCTTGACCGTTCAGCGAAATGTCCGGTGTGACTCCGAGTGAGTCTGCGTCGACGAGGGAGGCGGTTGCCTCCGCGACGGACACCGGTCGCTTGTCGCCGTAATGGACCTTCTTGCGGTCCTTGGTTCGACGGAGGCGACTCTCGAGCTTGTCGATCACCGATTCGAAGGCGGCGTAGAAGCTGTCTGCGGACGCTTCGGCTCGGGCCACCGGGCCTTTACCTCGAGCGGTGATCTCGACGCGCTGGCAACTCTTGGCCTGTCGTCGGTTGCGTTCATGTTGGAGTTCCACGTCGAAGTGGAATATGGAGGGGTCGAAGTGTTCGAGTCGCGCCAGCTTTTCCGAAACGTAGATTCGGAAGTGATCGGGGATCTCGACATTTCGTCCCTTGACTACGACGTCGGATCTCGGAGCTGCGGCATTCTCGGAACGCTCGATGGTGGCGTCCTCGATGAAAAACGAGGCTTGCGAAGGGGTCGTCACTCGTACCTCCCAATTACGGCCCCGCCCCACGGTGGGCGGCGGCAAATTCTGCAAGTACCGAGAGGGGATCCGCCCGGCACCAGTATCGAAGTACCACCTCCTACCAGTATTTTCGGGTGTGCCGCCGACGCTAGTACGTAACGCGCGCGAGTGCCACTGTTCCAACGAAATTCATCTAAGCCCCTGCAAGGACAAGCACGAGAGTTGTCCGAATCCCACTGAGCGAGAGGGCCCGAACCGACTCTGCCGCAGTCGCTCCCGTGGTGAGGACGTCGTCGAGCAGGACGATGTCACTGTCCCCGGCAATCGAAGAGATCGCAGTGGTGTCGAGAGACACATGACCGTTCACGTTGGTCACCCGGTCGGCCGCGGACAGTCCTACCGAGTCACGTACACCTCGCGTCATCCGGAGAATCGGACAGACACGTACCGGACGACCCGCGACAGAACCAATTTCCCGCTTTCCGCGCACACTTTCGGCTATCCGGCGAACCGGATCACCCCCGCGAGATCGCGCCGCTCGGGCGCGCGTGGGAGCCGGCACCAGCACGATCGGCGGACGACCCCCGCTGCCGAGCTCGCCCCACCGTTCCAGAGTGGCCAACGCGTCGGCCACAGCGATCCCCAGAGGCATCGCGAGGTCCCGACGACCCCGTTCCTTCATCTCGATCACACTGCGCCGCCTGGGGCCGTCGTAGCGGCCGAGTGCCCAGACGGGCACGCCCGGATCCACGCGCGGACTCAGTTGAAGCGGATGATCGCGCAGCAGTTCCGCGCACTCACCGCACCACAGAGTCCCCGAGCGGCCACACCCACCACACTCGCGTGGCAACAGCAGGTCGAGCAGACCGGCACCGAATTTCTTGTCCCCCATGGCCGAATCATGAACCTGAGCACCGACATGCATCAGAGCGCAGACATTCACCAGAGCGCAGAGACGTCAGCCAGGCAGAACCGGAATCGCCTTCT
>NZ_LVCT01000206.1:0-18302 GCF_001647205.1 Rhodococcus sp. EPR-134 | reverse complement strand
GTGGTCGGCGACGCATCCACGGAGGTGACGGGAGCGGTCAGGTTTCCACTCGGCAGCGCGTCCATTCGTGAGCCGTCGATCGCGACCTGGACGACCGGTATGTCGGCTCCACTGCGCGCGATCACGATGGTGTCGCTGTTGCTCCAGTCGAGTGAGAGCGCGGTACTACCCAAGCCGGAGGCCACTGCGCGTGGACTCGTCAGGGCGTAGACCCCGCTGGCGGTGCGCACGACCACAGCCAGGTAGACCTTGCCGTCGATGATCATCGCCGCTCGCACGCCGTCCCGCGACAGACGCAGTTCCGAGATCGTGGAACCGACCGACGTCAAGGCCCCGACGTCGACGTTGGTGACCGACACCCGGCCGGTGCCTGGTTCACGGACGACCCGAACGACGGTATTGCCGT
This sequence comes from Rhodococcus sp. EPR-134, assembly GCF_001647205.1. NCBI lineage: Bacteria > Bacillati > Actinomycetota > Actinomycetes > Mycobacteriales > Nocardiaceae > Rhodococcus > Rhodococcus sp. EPR-134. The sequence goes on along the minus strand of NZ_LVCT01000206.1, from coordinate 17,896 downwards.
TCACAGCCGTCCAGACCGCGTTGTTGTCCAACTCCCACGAAGGCCTGGTGATGGCGCTGCCTTCGAGTACCGGAACGGACCCTTCGCCGTATGTCCCGAGCGACAAGTCGAATCTTGTGCCGGGATCCGGCCGAGCGGTGTCCGCGACGGCTGCCACCAACTTGCCGTCCCGTGAGAGAGCAGCCGCCGTGAGGTTGCCCGCATTGCCCGCGAAACCGGGCACCGGAGTCGCCTCTTGCTCGGTGACACTCACCAGTGAACCGTTGCGCAGTGCATGCAGTCCGACGGTTGCACTCGTGGTGGCCAGTGGGTTGGTGGATGCGACGTCGGCGGTGGTCCAGCCGTCGGCATGAGCCGCGTCCAGCGGTTCGCCGTCGATCTCCAGAACGTACGGCCCTGCCACATCGGCGTTGGCGAGCGTCCAAATGACCTGTGCTGCAAACAAACCGCGAGTGGCAGCATCCATCGGGTTGTCAAGGCGGAAGTTGATGCGCACACCCCCGAGACCGACTCCGACCTGTCCCGGCTTACCGTCGGCCTTGGTGATCGGACCGATCACCGACACGCCATTGCCCAGTTCGTTTCGCACAGCCGGCGCCAGCGCTGCCTTCGGTCCGTCGATCATCAGACCGATCAGCTGAGCCGCCACCTGGTCCTGCCCGCCGGAGATCCAGCGAAGATCGGGGACGACCGTCTGGCTGGTGGGGTCGAGGAAGAACAACGACTTCCGCTGGTAAGCGCCGAGGAACTGCGGACGCTCCATGATCACGCCGGGAGGCAGATCACTGATCCGCCATTCGCCGTCGGTCAACGCCAGGGTCATCCTCGCTTCGAAGCTGCCCTCTTCGGGAACGTACAGTCCTCCCGGGTCGAGGCGACCGACCTTGTTCACACGAATCGTGTAGACGGCTTCGGTGCTGGTTCGAGAAACCGAGAGCACATCGACCTTGTCGACGATGACAGCACTTGCCGCGTCGTCCCAACGCGCCGAAGCGTCCTTGGTCAGGTACTGACGGGCTGCGGCGTGCCGGTTGGACGGATCGGTACTCGCCTTGACGAAGTCACGTACCAGCAGGTCCGGCTCTCGCCCCGAGGCCGGTGATTCGACGGAGGTTCCGGGCACAGCGGTTGCCAGAGTTCCGATTGCCTGCGGCGAAGAGGATTCCGGCAAACTCGCGCACGCGCCGGTCAGCAACAGCACGCTGAGCGTTGTTGCGAGAAGTGCCAGACGGCGGCGGGTTCCGATCATGATCGATCCCCACCGTTGGACTCGTTCCGCGAGTCCGATTCGCGCGGAGTCGGCAGGGACGACGTGACCTCGCCGACGGTATCGGCGACGATGTCGGCTTCGCTCGGCGTGCGGACGAACTTTGTGGTCGTCGGCTTGAGAGGCAGTGGGCTCGACACGACTTTCTTGCCACGGGTGCGCGAGAGCGTCAGCCGGAAGCAGGCGCCGACTCCCGGTTCGCCCCAGGCCTCGAGCTTGCCGTCGTGCAGATTCGCGTCTTCGACGCTGATCGCGAGGCCGAGTCCGGTGCCGCCACTGCGGCGCACGCGGGACGGGTCCGATCGCCAGAACCGGTTGAAGACCAACTTCTCCTCGCCCGGACGCAACCCGACGCCACTGTCGCGGACGATGAAGGCGAGGGCATTGTCGTCGGCGCGAAGGCGAAGCAGAATCGGCTTCCCCTCACCGTGGTCGATGGCGTTGGCCAGGAGATTTCGCAGGATGCGTTCGACGCGGCGCGGATCGACATCTGCCATGACGGGCTCGTCGGGCATGTCCACGATCAGTTCGGTGCCGGATTCGCGGGCGAGATGGCGAACTGTGGAAACGGCCGCTCGCGCACACATACGCACGTCGAGTTGTTCGGATGCGAGTTCCGCGACACCGGCGTCGTGGCGGGAGATCTCGAGGAGGTCCGCCAGAAGTCCCTCGAACCTGTCCAGCTCGGCGACAAGCAGTTCCGACGACCGACGCAGCATCGGGTCGAGGTTCTCGCTGCCGTCGTAGATCAGGTCGGCTGCCATCCGGACCGTGGTCAGAGGTGTGCGCAGTTCATGGCTGACATCGGAGGTGAAGCGTTTCTGGAGACTGCCGAACTCCTCCAGCTGGGTGATCTGTTTGGACAGACTCTCGGCCATCTCGTTGAAGGACATGGCCAGGCGCGCCATGTCGTCCTCGCCGCGGACCGGCATTCGTTCCTTGAGTCGGCCGTCTGCGAAACGCACCGCGATTCGTGAGGCCGATCGGATAGGAAGCACGACCTGCCTGGCAACCAACAGCGAAATCGCCGCCAAGAGCACCAGCAACACGGCTCCACCGATCAGCAGGGCGCTTCGAACAAGCGACAGACTCCGGTCTTCGCTGGCGAGCGGGAAGATCAGGTACAGCTCGAGTCCCGATATCGACGACGCGGTGGGGCTACCGATGATCAGCGCTGGACCGGAGTAACCGTTCGGGTTGGACACCGTCGCGAATTGGTAACTGATCTGGCCGCGTTTGACGAACTCGCGAAGGTTGTCGGGGATCTGATCGACCGGTCCCGAACTCGTCGGCTGGCGCGGCCCGTCCCCTGGCACGATGAGCACCGGGTCGAAGGTGCCGGCCGACCCGGAGGCCTGGCCCGAGGTCTGGTTTCGACGGCTCGTCAGTCCGGATGCAGCGCTTTCCAATTGAACGTTGAGCGCCGTCGAATCGTCGACGCCCGCGAGTTGGTCTTCGACGATGCCGCGGGCTCGGTCCATTTCCTCGGTCGCCGCGGTGATCTTCGTTTCCAACAGCCGATCGGTGATCTGGCTGGTCAGCACGACACCGAGAATGACGATGACGATCAAGGACAACGTCAAAGTCGAGACGACCACTCGCAGTTGGAGCGAGCGTCGCCACGTGTGCGCGAGGGTGTTGCTCATCGAGTGACACCACCGCAGAAATGGCGTCAGCCGTCGGTTGAGACGACGACGCCACCTGGAAACTCCGCTCACGGCGGTCCGGCCTTGTAGCCGACCCCCCTGACCGTCAGAACCACTTCGGGATTCTCGGGATCAGTTTCGACCTTGGCGCGCAAACGCTGAACGTGCACGTTCACCAGGCGGGTGTCGGCGGCGTGGCGGTATCCCCACACCTGCTCGAGGAGGACTTCACGGGTGAACACCTGGCGCGGCTTGCGCGCCAATGCGACCAGCAGGTCGAATTCTAGTGGTGTGAGCGAGATCTGCTCGCTGCCGCGGCTGACCTTGTGTGCCGGAACGTCGATCACGATGTCGGCGATGCTCAGCAGCTCGGCCGGCTCCTCTTCCGTGCGGCGCAGGCGAGCACGCACCCGCGCCACCAGCTCCTTCGGCTTGAACGGCTTCATGATGTAGTCGTCCGCACCGGATTCGAGGCCGAGTACGACGTCGACGGTGTCGGTCTTGGCCGTCAACATCACGATGGGCACGCCGGAATCCGCACGCAGAACTCGGCATACGTCGATCCCGTTCATTCCGGGAAGCATGAGATCGAGCAGGACGAGGTCGGGCCGGGTCTCACGCACTGCCGCGAGCGCCAGGGTTCCGTCGCCTACCACGTAGGGATCGAAACCCTCACCACGCAGCACGATCGTGAGCATCTCGGCGAGTGCCGTGTCGTCGTCGACAACCAGAATCCTTGGTTTCATATCCCTATCGTTGCATCTCGGAGCGATGAATCAGACCGTTACGAGGCCGTGCGGCGTGCCGCGTCTTTCCCTCTACTGTGCCGGAAAGTTCGAATCCCGGCCGCAAGGGTGACCGATCACGCGAAATCCGCGAGCCTGCGCGCCAGTTCGGCCGGGTCCGTCTCCGGCCCCACGATCCACCAGGGCGAGACCCAGTCCGTCGCTGCCAACTGCTTGTAGAGCTCACCGGTTCTGGCCTGCAGGCCGCCGTCGCGCTCGTAGGCGTCGAGCTGACGCGACGCGTCCTCGGCCTCACGCGAGCGGGCACGCTGCTCGGCCAGCGCTACCGGTACGTCGAGGTACAACTGCAGATCGGGAGCGGGAAGAGCGAGTCGACCCAACTCCAATTCACGGACCCAGGCGACCATCTCGCCGTCCACGCCCTGATGCGCGCGCGCCGCGTTGTAGGCGGCGTTGGACGCCACGTAGCGGTCGAGGAGAACAATGTCGTTGGCGGACAACAGGTCCGAGATCCGATCCGCCGCACCCGCGCGGTCCAGGGCGAACAGGACTGCCATCGCGTTCACGGATTCAGCCAGGTCTCCGTGCGATCCTTTGAGTGCCTCGGCAGCAAGATCCGCGTGGATCGACTTCCCGTACCGCGGAAAATCCAGAGTCGCGATCGACGTGCCGCCGCGGCGGAGTTCGCTCTCCACTTTGCCGATCAACGTTCGCTTTCCAGCGCCGTCGAGGCCTTCCAATGCCACCAGTGTTCCCACGGCGGACAAGCCTATCCCCCGGCCTGCTTGCGCAGACCGGGGGACGGCGGACGCTACATCCTCAGCGACGAATCACCGGGTCAGTAGCGGTAGTGCTCGGGCTTGTACGGGCCTTCGACGTCGACGCCGATGTACTCTGCCTGATCCTTCGTGAGCTTGGTCAGCGTGCCACCGAGTGCCTCGACGTGGATCTTGGCGACCTTCTCGTCGAGGTGCTTCGGGAGGCGGTAGACCTCGTTGTCGTACTCGTCCGGCTTCGTCCACAGTTCGATCTGCGCGATGACCTGGTTGGAGAAGCTGTTGCTCATCACGAACGACGGGTGGCCCGTCGCGTTGCCGAGGTTGAGCAGGCGGCCTTCGGACAGCACGATGATCGAGTGGCCGTCGGCGAACGTGAACTCGTCGACCTGCGGCTTGATGTTGATCCGCGTGACGTCGCCGGACTTCTCGAGGCCGGCCATGTCGATCTCGTTGTCGAAGTGACCGATGTTGCCCAGGATGGCCTGATGCTTCATGGCCTTCATGTGCTCGAACGTGATGATGTCCTTGTTACCGGTGGACGTGATCACGATGTCGGCCCAGCCGATGGCCTGCTCGACTGTCTTGACCTCGAAGCCGTCCATGAGCGCCTGCAGGGCGTTGATGGGGTCGACCTCGGTGACCGCGACGCGAGCGCCCTGGCCGCGAAGTGCCTCGGCACAACCCTTGCCGACGTCTCCGTAACCGCAGACCAGCGCAGCCTTGCCGCCGATCAGAACGTCGGTGCCGCGGTTGATGCCGTCGAGCAGCGAGTGGCGCGTGCCGTACTTGTTGTCGAACTTGCTCTTGGTGACCGAGTCGTTGACGTTGATAGCGGGGAACGTGAGTTCACCGGCAGCGGCAACCTGGTACAGGCGCAGAACGCCCGTGGTGGTCTCCTCGGTGACGCCCTGGACGGACTCGGCGATTGCCGTCCACTTTCCCTTGTCGGACTCGAGGGACTGACGCAGAAGTGCAAGGAAGACCTTGTACTCGTCGGAATCCTGGTCGTCGTCCGTCGGCGGGACGACGCCGGCCTTCTCGAACTGTGCGCCCTTGAGCACCAGCATGGTGGCGTCGCCGCCATCGTCGAGAATCATGTTGGCAGGCTCACCCGGCCAGGTCAGCATCTGCTCGGCTGCCCACCAGTACTCTTCGAGGGTTTCACCCTTCCAGGCGAAAACCGGAACGCCCTTGGGCTCTTCCGGGGTGCCGTGCGGACCGACGACGATGGCGGCGGCAGCGTGATCCTGCGTGGAGAAGATGTTGCATGAAGCCCAGCGGACCTCGGCGCCGAGCGCGGTCAGCGTCTCGATCAGCACCGCGGTCTGAATGGTCATGTGCAGCGAGCCGGAAACGCGAGCGCCCTTGAGCGGCAACACCTCTGCGTATTCGCGACGAAGCGCCATGAGGCCGGGCATCTCGTGCTCTGCCAGACGGATTTCCTTGCGACCGAACTCCGCGAGCGAAAGATCTGCAACTTTGAAGTCGATGCCGTTACGGCTCTCGGCCACGGGCGTTGTTGAAACTGAGGTCGTCATCTGCCTCTCCTGGTTGACGTGCATACTCTGCACAAGCCTATCGGTGTACCAGGCTATCGGTTAGACGCCCTCTCCCGCCCGCCCCTCTACTGCGCGGCCCTCGCGCGCCACGTCGATGAACGGCCCGAGCAGTATGCCCAGATCCTCCGCCACCGAAGCCTCGGACTCCGGCGGCATCGAAATGTAGCTCAGCCCGAGACGCGCAATCGCCCTGGCCAGAATTCCGGCGTCGGCGGGTGACGCCTGAATCCACCCTCGCTGGAAACTCTCCGCAAGCCGCGACGACGCGCGCTCGATGATGACCGCACTGTCGGTGGTGATCAGGCGAAGCAGGTCCGGCTTGGCCTCACCGGTGAGCAGAGAGATCACCAACGGGTCGGTTGCACTGGAGGCGAAAAACGATCCGAAACCCGCCGTCAACGCCTCGACTGCACGTCCGTCGTTCGCCACCATGGCCTCGTCCACCGCGTCGACGAAGCCGTCAGCAAGGCGAAGCGCGTACGCCTCGGCAAGCCCTTGCCTCGAGCCGAACTCGTTGTAGAGCGTCTGACGACTCACACCGGCATGCTTGGCCAGAACCGTCAGCGTCACCTCGGACCAGTCGCGCTCGGTCAACAACTCACGCATCGAATCGAGCACCGACGTACGCAGCAGCAGGCGCGACGCTTCTTTCTGCGGCAGACGAGTGGGCGTCGAAGTCATGGTGACGACACTACCGCCGCACCTAGGTCCGTTCGACGCCGACGCATCTCACCGTCGTTCGACCTCAACCATGAAGAAGTCGCTCTTCGCCGCCCCGCAGTCCGGGCATCTCCAGTCTTCGGGAATGTCGTCCCAGCGAGTGCCCGGTTCGATACCGTCCTCCGGCCAGCCGACTGCCTCGTCGTACTCGAAGCCGCATTGCGCGCACTGATACAGCTTGTAGTCGTTCATGATTCACTCCCCGCCGTTGCCGGCATCGGCTCGAAGTCCAGCTTTTCCCTCACGCCGCAGTCCGGACAGCACCAGTCGTCCGGCACGGCATCCCACGGCGTGCCCGCCGGAAACCCTTCTCGTGGTGCACCCTTCGATTCGTCGTAGACGTATTCACAGACCGGGCATCGATACCTGCTCATCACGCTGCTCCGTACCGAGCAAGGATGCGATCACGCTTGGACGGCTGAACGTTGACGCGGGTGATGTCGCCGCCGTAGTGCGCAAGGACTTTGGGATCCATCACTTTTCGCCACAGCGGTGGAACGTAGGCGAGGATGATCATGCTCGCGTACCCACTGGGCAGGTTGGGCGCACCGTCCATGCTTCGAAGCGTCTGATAACGACGCGTCGGGTTCGCGTGATGATCGCTGTGACGCTGGAGGTGATACAGGAAGATGTTGGTGCAGATGTGATCACTGTTCCAACTGTGCTCCGGTGCTGCACGCTCGTACCGCCCGCTGTCCAGACGACGACGCTTCAGTCCGTAATGTTCGAGGTAGTTGACGGTTTCGAGCAGACAGAATCCGAACACGGCCTGCAGCACCAGGAACGGCAGTACCGAAAGGCCGAAGACGGCGACGAGGACACCGAACAGTACGACGGACATCAACCACGAATGCAGGACGTCGTTGCGAATTGTCCACGGCTTCTTACCCAGTCGATCGAGTCTGGCCTTTTCCAGGGACCACGACGAGCGCAGAGATCCCCACACACTGCGCGGCAGGAAGGTCCAGAAGCTCTCACCGAAGCGAGACGACGCCGGATCCTCGGGCGTGGCGACGCGCACGTGGTGTCCACGATTGTGCTCGATGTAGAAGTGGCCGTAAAACGACTGCGCCAGAGTGATCTTCGACAACCAGCGTTCGAGATCGTCCTTCTTGTGACCGAGCTCGTGTGCGGTGTTGATCCCGATTCCTGCGACACAACCGATACTGATCGCCAGACCGATCTTGGAGATCAGCCCAAGTCCCCCGTCGATTCCGAGCCAGGACAGATCGGTCGCCGACCAGAGGTAGCAGGCCAGGACCAGGCTGACCAACTGGAACGGTATGTAGATGTAGGTGCAATACCGGTAGTACTTGTCGTTCTCGAGGCGCTCCATCACTTCGTCCGGCGGATTCTCGCCGTCCGGGCCGAAGAAGATGTCGAGGATCGGGAGCAGGATGTAGACGAGAAGCGGCCCGATCCACCACCACACCGGCGAGACCGCATTCCATCCGAGACTGTTGAACAACGCGACCAATCCGACGGCGATGAAGACCGCCGTCGGCGGCACGAGGCCGAGCAGCCAGAGGTATCTCTTCTTGTCACGCCACTGCTCGGGCGGGAGCGTCTGGCCGGATTGCGAGTCCACGTGCGTCGACACGGTCTACCTCCTCGATTCGGACCGACCCGAAAACTGTGAGTCAGTTCACTATGAGGTAGACAGTACTACTGATTTTGTACAATTGATAGACAAATTACAATCTTTGTACATTTACTCGATTTCGCCGCGTTCACGCTTCCCGATCAACGAGTGCTGCCTGCTGTAGGCGAAGTAGATGACAACGCCGAGGGCCATCCAGACCACGAACCTCATCCAGGTCTCCACCGACAGGTTGAACATCAACCAGAGACACGCGAGGACAGCCAGGATCGGGATCAGCGGGACCAGTGGCACCCTGAACCCGCGAGGTAGGTCCGGCCGCGTCCGACGAAGCACGAGAACCCCCAACGACACGAGAACAAAAGCGAACAGTGTGCCGATGTTGACCATTTCCTCGAGGGTGCCGATCGGAAAAACGCCGGCGAGCACCGCGACCACGACGCCGACCAAGATCGTGATCCGCACAGGGGTTCCGTGCTTGCCGGTCGGTGCCAGGCGTCGTGGCATCAGACCGTCGCGTGCCATCGCGAAGAGCACCCTGGTCTGCCCGAGCATCAGCACCATCACCACTGTCGTGAGACCGGCCAAAGCGCCGAACGAGATGACGTTTTTCGCCCACGTGATGTCGTGGAAAGCGAATGCCGTTGCCAGGTTGGAGGTATCGCCCTCGAGCTCGGTGTATTTCACCATCCCCGTCAGCACCAGTGTCACCGCCACGTACAGAACCGTGACGATCAGGAGAGAACCCAGGATGCCGCGTGGCAGCGCCTTCTGCGGCTCCTTCGCCTCCTCCGCCGTCGTGGCGACGACGTCGAAGCCGATGAACGCGAAGAACACCAGACTGGCTGCCGCGAGCAATCCGTACCACCCGAACGTGCTGCCACCGGCCCCGGTCACGTACGAGAACAACGACTGGTGGATGCCCTCTCCCGTCGAGCCCGGCTCCGACGGCGGAATGTACGGCGAGTAGTTGTCGGTGTCGATGTAGAACAGACCGACGATGATCACCAGCAACACCACCGCGACCTTGATCGCCGTGATCACCAGTGACACCCTCGACGAGAGTTTTGTGCCGGTCGCGAGCAGGATCGTGATGACAGCGATCACCAGCACCGCACCCCAGTCGAACGATATCGGCCCCAACTCGACGATCGGGCTGCGTGAGCCCATCACTTCGCCGAGGTACAGCGACCAGCCTTTGGCGACCCCCGAAGACGCCAAGGCGAATTCGAGGATGAGATCCCAGCCGATGATCCAGGCGACGAATTCGCCGAACGTCGCGTACGAGAACGTGTACGCGCTTCCGGCAACCGGGACCGTCGACGCGAATTCGGCGTAACACAGCGCTGCCAGTCCGCAGGCGATGGCGGCAATGACGAACGCGAGCGAGACCGACGGCCCGGCGACATTTCCCGCCGTCCGAGCCGTGAGTGTGAAGATGCCCGCACCGATGACGACTGCGACACCGAACACCGTGAGATCCCACGAGTTCAGTTCTTTCCGGAGTTTGGTTTCCGGCTCGTCGGTGTCCTTGATGGACTGCTCGATCGATTTGGTTCGAAACAGCTTCGACCGTCCAGATCCGGCCTGCTCGTCCTTGACAGCCATTGCCGCCTCCTTGCTGGGGACCAGCAGGTCCCACCATGGGCAAGTAGAGAGATGGCATCAGCCTAAGCCCGCAGGCGCAGCTTTGTTCAGGGTTTGTCGGGAGCCTGTAGATCTGTTTCAGGGCGATCTCCTGCGCTGAGACGATCCAGGTCCGGCTCGAGGTAGATCACCCGCGCCGCAGGCACTGCAGCGCGCACGCGAGACTCGGCCTCGTCGATCGCCGTCGCCACGTCCGAGATCGTCGATCCGATCGGCACCGCAACCTTGGCAGCAACAAGGATCTCCTCGGGACCGAGGTACTGCGTCTTGCAATGAATGACGCGTTCGATACGAGTTCCGTCGACCAGGGCGTTGAGGATCAGTTCGGTCTCCACCGCCGTTGCGCCCTCACCGATCAGCAGCGACTGCATTTCGATGATCAGAATGACCGCGATGATGCCGAGCAGGACACCGATGCACAGAGTTCCGATGCCGTCGAAGACCGGATTTCCGGTCACCATCGTGAGACCGACGCCGCCGAGTGCAAGGACGAGACCGATCAATGCGCCGGTGTCCTCGAGCAGCACAACCGGGAGTTCCGGGCTACGAGAGGTTCGGATGAAGTTCCACCACGACGCATTTCCCTTGAGCGGTCGTGATTCCTTCGCTGCGGTCCGGAAGCTGTAGCCCTCCAGACAAATCGCTATGACAAGAATAGCGATTGCCACGAAAGCCGAATTGAGTTCTTCCGGATGTTGAATCTTGTGAATACCTTCGTAGATCGCGAACAGCGAACCGAGGGTGAAGAGCACCAGTGCAACGACGAACGAATAGAAGTATCGGTTGCGCCCGTAGCCGAACGGGTGCAGTTGATCCGCGTCACGTTCTGCCTTCTTCTGCCCCAGGAGCAGCAAACCCTGATTGGACGTGTCGGCCACCGAGTGCACCGATTCGGCGAGCATCGACGACGATCCGGTGATCAAGAATCCGGCGAACTTGGCTACGGCAATTCCGGCATTGGCTCCGAGGGCCGCCAGAATTGCCTTCTTGCCACCATGAGCCGACACAATGTCTCCTAGTTTCCGACTACGGCACTGAAAACCTGCGCAGTCGGGGTCCGTGTGCTCAGGTGTATCGCGGGCTCGTCGGCAGCGATCCACGCCGCTCGGCCTCGATCGAGGTCGAGAGTGTCAGTGCCGCACGTCGCAGTGACCGCGCCGTCGGTGCAGATCAGAATCCGCGGGCCTGAAGCGTCGACGACGATGTCCGTGGAATTCGCGTCGAACTCCAGACGCGTCAAACGAAATTCGGGCGCCGGCGTGACGTACTCGTATCTACCTGATCCTGACTGACCTGATCCAGATGACGGGGCCGGATCGAGCACTTCGATATCGGCCCCGACGAAGTCCAGAACCCTCAGCAATTCGGGCACGTCGACGTGCTTCGGTGTCAGCCCACCGCGCAGCACGTTGTCGGAGTTGGCCATGATCTCGACCGCGAGTCCATGGAGATACGCGTGGAGATTGCCGGCAGCGAGAAACAGTCCTTGGCCGGGCTCGAGGGTGACGCGGTTGAGCAGCAGTGCCGCCAGAACACCGGCGTCGCCGGGGTACGCCTCGCTCAATTCCAGCGCGGTGCGGATCTCGGTCACGAATTCGGCGTCGTGGTGCGCGACGTAGGTGATGCACCCGGCAAGTACGGCAGGGAGCAAGGTCCCGAGCACCGTGGACGGCAGCGTGATCCATGTCGTGAACAACGCCCGCAGTCCGTCGGAATCGGGTTGGCCTTCGAGCAGACCGATGTACGGCTCCAACTCGTCGACGGCCAGAGCGCGCAGCAGTTTGACAGTCCGCGTCGGCTCGCGGAATCCGGCAAGCGCTTCGAATCTGCTCAGCGCGACAACGAGTTCGGGCTTGTGGCTGCCGTCCTTGTAGTTGCGAATCGGCGATTCCATGGGAACGCCGATTGCGTTCTCACGACGAAAACCCTCGTCGGCTTGAACGGCGCTGGGGTGCGCTTGAAGCGACAGCGGTTCTTCCGCCGCAAGCAGCTTGAGCAGGAATGGGAGTCGCTCACCGAATGTCTCGAGGTTCTCGCGGCCGAGTTCGCGTTCGGGTTCGCGGTGCAGGACCTCGAGCAACGACTCGCTTCCGGATTCGGTGATCACGCGCGCCGGGTCACCCGGGTGCGCGCCCAACCACAATTCCGCTTCGGGATGATTCGACGGAGTCGAAAGACCGCGTAGTTCGGCAATTGCCGTTCGCGAGCCCCACGCGTAAGAACGAAGTGCACCTTCGAGTTCACGCACTTACTTCGCACCGCCCGTCAACTGCACGTACGCCGCGGCCATGTCTACTCGAGACGCCAACACGAATACCTGCTCCATCTCCGATATGACCACGTTGGTCTGGTCTTCGTCTGCCGCGACCACCAGGTCGGCGTCAGCCAGTGCGTCCATCCGGCGCCTCGCCTCCCCGCGCGTGGATTCGGTCGCGAAGACGAACGCCCGCGCCGGCGGGGTCGGCAGCGCGCCGTCGAGTTGCGGATCGTGAAAGAAGGGGTCGTGGAACACCGAATCACGTGAAGCTGCGTCCGGCGCGAACAGTGCCCGCGCCGAACGAATCACCTCGGACATCTCGGCGGCAGCGGCGTTCAGGCCGGAGCTCATCAGCGCAACGCTCGAGAACTCTGCGAGTGCTGTTGTCACGGAACCACTTCCACACAGAACGACTCGTCGGCCGCTCATCCTGGTGGCCAACGACTTGGCCGGGTTGTGGAATACCTCGTTGGCCGGTCCGTCCCGCAGCGCCTCCGCATCAACTGCGTCGGCGATTCGACCGAGCACCGCCGAACGGTCCTCGATCGATCCCTTGCCCTCGATTTCGGCGGCAACCGCGAGGAAGACGGCGAGGAACCGCGTCATCGTGTGCCGGGGCGAGGCGTAGAGCCGCGGTGGCAAGGGCATGGTGCGCCCGGCCGCCACGGCTCGCATGGGCCCCTCGTCGGGAACGGCGACAACAACCTCGGCGCCGCGGCGTACGGCACTGTCAACGGATTCGACGAGGCGTGGATCACCGGCATCGTCACCGGCGACGACGATCACGTCCAACGGCCCGGCCCACGACGGCGTCCGGTCGAGAACGAGGAGCGGGCAACCGACCGAATCTCCGACGAGAGCAAGCGCGATCCTGGCTCCGTGCCGGGCGCCACCCGCGCCGGCGATCAGTACGACGCTGCGCGGACGCAGACCGGCCAATCGGGAGATCACACCCTCACCGACGGCCGACGCGGTGGCCCGAATCTGTGCGCCGCCCATGGCTACAGACCGCAGTAGCCCCTCCGAATCGGCAGCTGACAAACCCTCGCTGTCGTCGAGGTCGAGAAGCGGCATCGGCGCTGTCATCTCACCGCACCCCCTTCTCCGTTAGCAGTTCCCGCACCATCCAGCATTCCAGCTCCACGCGGTCCGTGGTGGCAAAGCCCTCGTTCCCGAGGCCGTCGTTCCTGAGATAGTCCCCCAACTATCCCAGGGCTTCGGCTCACCGACAAACCGATCAGACTCGGATTCAAGCCCGGACGATCGCCAGAATTTCGTTCACCAATGCGTCGACATCGGCGGACGTGGGTGCTTCGACGTTGAGTCGCAGCAGTGGTTCGGTGTTGGACGCGCGCAAGTTGAACCAGGCATTTCCCTCGAGACTGACCGTGACACCGTCGAGGCGATCCACCGACTCGGTGCGGTCGGCAAATGCCGCCAGTACAGCGGCCGTACGATCTGCCGCGTCAGCCACGGTGGAGTTGATCTCGCCCGAGGCCGCGTAGCGGGTGTACTCCGCCATCAACTCGGAGAGCGGACGATCCTGCTCGCCCAGTGCGGCGAGTACGTGCAGCGCCGCGAGCATGCCGGAGTCGGCGCCCCAGAAGTCGCGGAAGTAGTAGTGAGCGGAGTGCTCGCCGCCGAACACCGCACCGGTCTCGGCCATCTCCTGCTTGATGAACGAGTGGCCGACTCGGGTACGAATAGCGACGCCGCCGAGTTCTTCGACCAGTTCGGGCACTGCCCGTGACGTGATCAGGTTGTGGATGATCGACGCGCCCGGTTCCTTCGCGAGTTCGCGCTTGGCGACAAGTGCCGTCACCGCGGACGGCGAGACCGGGTCGCCCTTCTCGTCTACGACGAAGCAACGGTCCGCGTCACCGTCGAACGCCAAGCCGATGTCCGCTCCGGTTTCGCGCACGTAGGCCTGCAGGTCGACGAGGTTGGCCGGATCGAGCGGATTGGCTTCGTGGTTGGGGAACGTGCCGTCGAGCTCGAAGTACAGCGGCAGGACGTCGAGGGGCATCGGCCCGAATACGGCCGGCGCGGTATGGCCGCCCATACCGTTGCCTGCATCGACTGCGACCTTCAGCGGGCGCAACGCAGCCAGGTCGACCAATCCGCGGAGGTAGCTCGCGTATTCCTCGAGGACGTCCTTGGTGCTGGCGGTGCCTGCCGGTCCGTCGTACGCGGGAACACCCGAGACGACCTCGGCGGAGATGACTGCGAGGCCGGTGTCCTGACCGACCGGCTTGGCGCCGGCCCGACACATCTTGATGCCGTTGTACTTGGCGGGATTGTGGCTCGCCGTGAACATCGCGCCCGGGCAGTTCAGCAAACCGGATGCAAAGTAGAGCTCGTCGGTCGACGCCAATCCGATGTAGACGACGTCGAGCCCTTGAGCAAGCACGCCGTCACCGAAAGCCGAAGACAGTGTGGGCGACGATGCGCGCATGTCGTAGCCGATCACAACCGTCGTGGCGGCGCCGGCCTCGTCGCGGACCAGGCGGGCGAACGACGCACCGACGTCGCGGACAAAATCTTCGTCGATCTGCTCACCGACCACACCGCGTACGTCGTACGCCTTGATGATTGCAGCAACCGACTCGGCTGTTCGCCCCACTGAAAACTCTCCTTGTGCATGCACCCTCACAGACGGGAACGTCCGGGCGCATGGCGTCCGGAGATTCGCAGTACTCGGGTGTGGAAGTACTCGGTCGAGCCTAGCGTCTACGGCGACGAATCTCGCGTCAGTTGGACGGGTCGGGCAGAACGCGTAGGTGTCCACGACGCCCTGTACGGGCAGTACTCGGAGCTGCGGGACGTATGTCCTCATCTGCATCGACGTTGGACTTGCTGCGATCTCCGAGACCGGCCTCACGTACAGCTTCAGCCAAAGCGGTCAGATCGTCTTCGTCGGGAGTACTCGACGCGAATCCGCCTTCGTGGCGGACGAGTTCCCACCCCTTGGGGGCGGTGATTCGAGAGCCGTGAGTGTCACACAAATCCCATGAATGGGGCTCGGCGACGGTTGCCAGCGGCCCGACAACCGCAGTGGAGTCCGAGTAGACATACGTAAGCGTCGCGACGGCGGGGTTCTTGCACCCGGGGCGGCAGCAGCGACGCAGAGATCTCACAGGTACGGAGCCTAGCCCTCCCCACGTCCGGAACCTACTCGGACACACCGAGCAGTTTCTCCTGTCGTAATCTGGCGCCATGCCACAAGCCCGCCGCCGACGCTCGGTCACCACTCGTTCCATCGAGCGACACGGCCGTGGCCTGCGCGGACCGCTACTTCCCCCGGAGGTGCCCGCCAGGCGTACCCGCGCGGAGAAGTTCGATCTCCTGGTGCTCGACGCCTTCTCTCCCGTCGACCTCGCATGGCACGACCGGCTGACGAAACTCGACATCGCAGTGGACGAAGTTCCGAAGATTCACGCGCACGATCCGGAGTCCGTCACATGGCCGCCGGAGGTCATCGCAGACGGCCCGGTTCCACTGTCACGACTGATTCCGGCCGGAATCGACCGTCACGGAAATACGACTCGCGCAAGAATTGTGCTGTTTCGCCGCCCATTGGAGCAGCGAGCGAAGGATCCGGAAGAACTCACGGATCTGGTGCACGACGTGTTGGTCCATCAAGTCGGCACGTATCTGGGCGTCGACCCACAGGTCATCGACCCCACGCTGCCCGACGAGGACTGATACTGCCCGACGAGGACTGACGCACTGTCAGACGAAAAAACTGATGTCACACGAAGAAGTAAATCCACACGAAGAACAAAACAGTCGTTGCTTGACCTGCAATTCCCCGTTGCAGGTCAGACTTTCGAAGACCGCCCGTCAGCCCCGACGCTGACAGAACCGATTCAGCAGCAGATCAGATGATCCCCCGCTTGAGTCGCCGACGCTCGCGCTCGGACAACCCTCCCCAGATTCCGAACCGTTCGTCGTTCGCGAGCGCGTACTCGAGGCACTCGTCACGAACTTCACAACCGAGGCAGATCCGTTTTGCTTCCCTCGTCGATCCTCCCTTTTCAGGAAAGAACGCTTCGGGATCGGTCTGCGCGCAGAGAGCACGCTCCTGCCACTGATCCTCGATGGTGTCGAACAATTCTTCGAAGCCGGTGACGAGACTCAGCACTGGCCGAGTACTCATACCGTCGAACTCACTGCTGCAGGCACCTTCTGCTGCGCCTGCTCGGGAATCGGTCTGCGGTTCGTCGCTTACTGTCATTGCGAGAGAACTGATCTCGACATTTTCATTGGGCATCGTTCCGCCTCCTCACCTGTAATAGCGCAGAATTTTCACTCCATCTTCAACCCCACCCCGTCGACCGTTCGAAACTGTGTTCGAAACCGGCCCCGCTGCAAGTGAACTCACAAGTAGCGGTTGGAATGACACATTTGAGATTACACACGTCCAGCGTGTCGCGGTCAAGCTAAACGAGATGAATCCATTAGTATTCCGGCCCTCAATTGACGGGACCTTCTGCCCGCCAGACACGACGACGCGCCGACCGCCTAGGCTCTGTTGTCGTGAACGTGACTGTATTGGTTGGCGGCGTCGGCGGGGCCCGTTTCCTTCAAGGTGTTCAAAACGCGCTCGGAATCGCCGGTGGTGAATCCCTCGAGAAATACGAAGGCCCACATCGCATCACGGCCGTCGTCAACGTCGGGGACGACGTGTGGATGCACGGTCTGCGCATCTGCCCCGATCTGGACACTTGTATGTACACACTCGGCGGCGGCATCGACACCGAACGCGGGTGGGGGCACGCCGGCGAAACCTGGAATGCGAAAGAAGAACTCGCCGCGTACGGCGCGAAGCCGGACTGGTTCGGCCTCGGAGATCGCGATATCGCAACGCATTTGATTCGCAGCCAGATGCTCCGCACGGGATATCCGTTGTCCGCGATCACCGAAGCGTTGTGCAATCGCTGGAATCCCGGTGTCGCACTGCTTCCCGTGAGCGACGACCGCAGCGAAACACACGTCGTGATCACCGATCCGGAAGACGGTGAGCAGAAGGCGATTCATTTCCAGGAGTGGTGGGTACGCCATCGGGCACAGGTGGAAACGCACAGCTTCGCTCACGTCGGCGCCGAGCAGGCCAAGCCTGCGCCAGGGGTAGTCGAGGCGATCGACGGTGCCGACATCGTGCTGATCGCACCGTCCAATCCCGTCGTGAGCGTCGGCGCGATCCTCGCGGTGCCCGGCATTCGCGGTGCCCTGCGAACAACCGCGGCCAAGGTTGTCGGCCTCTCCCCCGTCATCGGCGGAAAACCGTTGCGCGGCATGGCTGACGAGTGCCTCGAGGTGATCGGGGTCGAGACGACTTCGGAGGCGATCGGTCGCCACTACGGAGCTCGTTCGATCAACGGTATTCTCGACGGCTGGCTCGTCGACGAAGGTGACACGGCCGACATCGACGGGGTGGACGTGCGAAGCATCCCACTTTTGATGACGTCCCCCGAAGAGACCGCCAAAATGGTTCGCACGGCTTTCGAGATCGCCGGAGTCGAACTGTGACCGAGCCCGGAACCGAAGCAAGCCGCGACAGAAATCACTCTCCCGGTGATCACTCCCCCGGCGCCGCAATCGAAGTCATTCCCGTGCTCGGGCTTCCCGAGTTCCGGCCCGGAGACGACTTGGCCACAGCTGTCGTCGACGCG
>NZ_LVCT01000205.1:0-8185 GCF_001647205.1 Rhodococcus sp. EPR-134 | reverse complement strand
GAGCGCGACGCGGCACGACGCCTCCTGGTGGATCAGGAAGCCGTCCGCGTCGTGGCACGCAAGGGCCGCACTCTGATCACCGAGAACAAACTCGGAATCGTGCAGGCCGCATCGGGCATCGACGGCTCCAACGTCGACGGTGCCGAATTGGCGCTACTCCCCGTGGATCCGGATGCGAGCGCTGCGGGTCTGCGCGCCCGAATTCTCGAGAGCACGGGCAAGTCCGTCGCCGTCGTCGTCACCGACACGATGGGTCGTGCGTGGCGCAACGGGCAGACCGACGCCGCAATCGGTTCGTCCGGCATTCCGGTCCTGCACGGCTACCTCGGAGCACAGGACAGTCAGGGCAACGATCTGATCGTCACCGAGAGCGCGATCGCGGACGAAATCGCCGCTGCGGGCGACTTGGTCAAGGGCAAGCTGGGCGGCGTTCCCGTCGCCGTCGTTCGTGGGCTTCGGTTCGAGGACGACGGTTCGAGTGGCCAGGATCTGATTCGCCGCGGCCCGGACGATCTGTTCTGGCTGGGCACCGAGGAAGCTACGGCGATGGGCCGTGGCCAGGCGCTGCTGTTGCGTCGATCGGTTCGACAGTTCGCAAGTGATCCCGTCGACGCGGAGATCATTCGCAGCTCGATCGCCGAGGCACTCACCGCTCCCGCACCGCACCACACGAGACCGGTTCGATTCGTGTGGCTACGCACGGAGTCGGTCCGCACGGCTCTTCTCGAGCAGATGCGCGAGAAGTGGGCCGCCGATCTTCGCGCCGACGGTCGCAGTGACGAATCCGTCGAGGCCCGGGTTGCCCGCGGAAACATCCTGTTCGACGCCCCCGAGGTCGTCATTCCCTTCTGCGTGCCCGATGGCGCACACAGTTATCCGGATGCCGGACGAACCGCGGCGGAGTCGACGATGTTCACGGTCGCCGCCGGCGCGGCAGTGCAGGGACTGCTGGTCTCGTTGGCCACCCGCGGCGTGGGAAGCTGCTGGATCGGATCGACGATCTTCGCCGCCGATCTCGTACGCGAACAACTCGATCTCCCGGCGGATTGGCAGCCACTCGGTGCCATCGCAATCGGGCACCCCCTCGAACCACTGACTCCGCGCTCTGTCTCCGCCCCCGGGGACGCGTTGGTGGAGCTGTAGGTCCATGTCAGCCGAATCGCTGCACGCCTCCGCCAAGGGCGTCCTGGAGGGCTGGGAGACGTCCTCCGAAGCGGACGAATCATTGCGGCACACGATGCTCGCGTTCCTCGATTCGGCTCCGGACGGCTGCCTTCGTCGCCACGCACCGGGACACATCACCGCGTCGTCTCTCGTTCTCGACGAGAGTGGCTGCCACGTCTTGCTGACCCTGCATCCCAAGGTGGGCAGGTGGATTCAGCTCGGCGGCCACTGCGAGCCCGACGACGAGACGGTGGTAGATGCGGCATTGCGGGAAGCTCGCGAGGAGTCCGGAATTCACGACGTTCGGATAGACGCGGACCTACTCTCCGCCCACACGCATCCGATCACGTGCTCACTCGGAGTACCGACTCGCCATCTCGATCTACGGTTTCTTGTTGTGGCGCCGGACAATTCACATATCGTCCGCAGCGCAGAGTCCACCGACCTCAGATGGTGGCCGGTGGACGCGCTCCCACCTACAGCGGAACGCGAGACCATCGACCACCTGGTCGCGCTCGCCCGTCAGCGCAAGAATCAGGACTGAATCGGAGAAAGCTGGGGCTGCTTGGCGCTCACGCCGTCGCCCGAAGATGTTCCCTTCACGCGCCGAGCTACCCACGGCACCAAGAACTCTCGCGCCCATTGACGATCCTCGCGACGAGTTTCGGCTTTCGTGAGAACCGGCGCAGGCCCGAGATCGGGCGGGGTCAATCCGTGTTCGACGCCGAGCACGTCGAGCACACGCGTCGCCATGTTCTCGTGCCCGGAGGGCGACATGTGGAGGCGATCCCAGTCCCACATCCGAAGGTCCTGATATTCGGAGAATCGCCAGAAGTCGACGAGGGTCGCGTCGTGGCGGTCGGCCACCTCGCGAACAAGCTCGTTGTAGATCGCCAGACGTCCGCGGAGCTTGCCGAAGAAGGCGGACCATCCGGTGTCGTACGCGGTGAACATCAGAACCCGAGCGCCGGATGCAGTGAGCTGACCGATTGCCGAATCGTAGCGGGCGACCATCGCATCGATGTCGAGCTTCGGACGCATCATGTCGTTTCCGCCGGCGTAGATGGTCACCAGATCGGGCTTCAACGCCAGAGCGGGTTCCAACTGCTCGTCGATGATCGGTCCGAGTAGGCGACCACGAATCGCCAGGTTGGCGTAGCGGAAGTCGGGATTGTTCACCGCCAGCTGCTCGGCCACTCGGTCTGCCCACCCGCGCAGACCGTTGGGGAATCGTTCGTCGGCGTCGCCGACGCCCTCGGTGAACGAGTCACCGAGGGCAACGTAACGGCTCGGAAGAGAAGTCATACCCGCCAGTATTCCAGTAGGTCAGCTAACGATCACACATCTGTGCTGAAGCGCACGCCACCGTCCGGCAGCGTCACCCCCGGCCACACGCGTGCGCCGCGCAACAATTCGCACCGCGCACCGATGTCCGCGCCGTCGCCGATGACAGCGTCGCGGACCAGCGCTCGGGGTCCGATACGGACGCCGAATCCGAGGATCGATCGTTCGACCACCGCGCCGGCTTCCACAACGGCGCCGTCGAAGAGAATTGCACCGTCGAGGCGAGCGCCTGCGCCGACTTCTGCGCCCCGACCGACAACCGTGCCGCCGATCAGGACAGCGCCCGGCGCGATTCCGGCTCCGGGGTGAACCAGCGACTCGCCGCGCGGACCTTCGAGAGCCGGCGAAGGTGCGATACCTCGCACCAGGTCGGCGGAACCGCGAACGAAGTCCTCGGGGGTTCCCATGTCACGCCAGTACGACGAGTCGACGTGGCCGAACACCCGCTTGCCCTCGGCCAGCAGATTCGGGAACACCTCGCGCTCGACCGACACCGGTCGTCCTTCGGGGATCTGTTCGATGATTTCGCGCTTGAAGACGTAGCAGCCGGCGTTGATCTGATCCGTCGGCGGATCCTGGGTCTTCTCCAGGAATGCCGAGACTCGTCCGTCCTCGTCGGTCGGAACACAACCGAATGCTCGCGGGTCTCCCACACGAACCAGATGCAGGGTCACGTCGGCGTCCGTCTTCTCGTGGGTCTCGAGAATGCCGTTCAGATCGGTGCCACCGAGCACGTCGCCGTTGAACACCATGACGTTGTCACCGCGCAACTTCGGCAGAACGTTGCGGATTCCGCCACCGGTGCCCAGCGGTTCGGTCTCGAAGACGTAGTCGATCTCGAGGCCCATCTTGGAGCCGTCGCCGAAGTAGTCCTCGAATACCTCTGCCTTGAAGGACGTTCCGAGCACGACGTGCTTGATTCCGGCTGCCTCGATGCGGGCGAGCAGGTGCGTCAGGAACGGCAGGCCGGCGGTCGGAAGCATCGGCTTGGGTGCCGACAGCGTCAGCGGACGCAGCCGAGTGCCTTTGCCGCCTACCAGGATTACGGCGTCGGTCGGATTCGGATCGGACATCATTTTCCCCCGTGGTTCGAAACTGATGGGTTGTCGGTCGAGTTGTCGGTGCGAGCGCGCTCGCGAACTGCAGAAGCTACGGCGATCTTGGATCGCACCGCGAGGCCACCGCGCAAGGCAAGTCGTAGCGGAGCCTGCCACCAGTGCGGATGGCGATCAGCCTGGAACTGGTACGCACTGCGATGATGGGCAGGCAACATCAGTTCCGGATGACGTCCTGCCGCATGGCCTTTGGCATGGGTGACGACGGCCGAGGGGACGAATACGTTGAGCCACCCGGCTTTTCCGAGGCGGTCACCGAAGTCCACGTCCTCCATGTACATGAAGTAACGAGAGTCGAAACCTGAGATGGTGTCGAAGGCGTCGCGTCGCACCAGCAGGCACGACCCGGAAAGCCACCCCACTGCACGCTCGGTGACGGCCTCGTTCTCCTGACGGTAACGAGCAGTCCACGGGTTCTTCGGCCATACGGTACCGAGCAACGCGTGCCCGACGCCCGAGGTGATGTCGGGCACCGTTCGCGCCGACGGATAGACACTGCCGTCCGGTTCGAGGACCTTCGGCCCCAGTGCACCGGCCCTTGGCCACCGATTTGCCGCAGCCACCAATTCGTCGAGTGAACCGGGTGCCCATTGGACGTCCGGGTTGGAAATCACGACGAATTCGATCGACGAATCGATCTCCGCTACAGCCCGATTTATCGCTCCCCCGTACCCGATGTTTCCGCCGGTTCGAAGCAGACGGACATGCTCGTACTTGGCATCGGCGGCCTCGGGGGCACCATCGGTCGACCCATTGTCGGCCATGATGACCTGGGGTTTTTCTGTCGTCGCCACAGCGAGCGTGCTCAAGAAATTCTCGAGATGCTCGCCTGGCGAGTAGGTCACCGTTACCACGGCCAGCTTGGGACTCACGCCGGTCAGCCTAGCCGTCCGCGGCCACTGTCCCGAACAATGCTCACGCCAGAGCGGCGTGCAGAGCCTCTCGCCACGGACGCAGCGGCGTCATTCCCGCGGTAACCCACGCGCGCTCGGACAAGACCGAATATGCCGGGCGCGGGGCAGGGCGTACGAACTCCGCACTACTGCACGGGCGCACCCGAGCAGGGTCTGCTCCGATCTCCTCGAAAACAGCTCGCGCCAACTCGTACCAACTTGCTTGCCCGCCGTTGGTCACGTGGAATGTCGACGCACCCGTGAAGTCCAGCAGCGCGAGTTCGACGATGCCGCCGGCCAGATCGACGCTGTACGTGGGTGACCCGATCTGGTCGTCCACGACGTTCACGAATTCGCGTTCGGCTTCGAGCCTTCTCATCGTGGCGACAAAATCCGTGCCGACACCGGAGTACACCCACGCGGTGCGGACAACGGCCGCGTCAGCCCCCGACTCTCGAACAGCGATCTCGCCGTCCAGTTTGGTTCGGCCGTAGACCGTCGCGGGACCGGTCGGTGCATCGACGTCGTATGGCGAGCTTGCATCGCCCGGAAAGACGTAGTCCGTCGAAACGTGGATCAACCGCGAACCCACCCGCGCACAGGCTTGCGCGAGATTCCGCGGTCCGATCTCGTTGACCGCCCTCGCCGCCTCCTGGTCGGTCTCGGCAGCATCGACGGCCGTGTACGCAGCGCAGTTGATCAGCACCGAATCAGGCGAGACGAAGTCGTCAACCGCGCGGCTGTCGGTGATGTCGAGCTCGCGGGAACCGACGGCCGTCACAGTGTGACCCGCCGACGTTGCGAGAGCATCGATACGTGTTCCGAGCTGCCCTCGGGCGCCGGTGAGCAGGATATTCGTCACACGGTTGAGTCTGGCACGCCGCGTCGAGGTACCCGCGGCCGAGCATCGGACCAGTAACCTGAAGGGGTGTCCCACCAGCAACCGCAGCGCCGCGCGCGTCCACGACCTGCGCCGATTCGGACCAAGACGAGCCCGGCTCGCATAGCGGTCGCGGTGCTGTCCGTGCTCGTACTGCTGGTCACCGGGTTCGCATGGCGGGGTGTGGACTCGTTGAGAAACAGCCTTGCCACTGCCAGCGGACTCGGCCTCGGTGGCGGCAAGGACGGAGCAATCGACATTCTGATGGTGGGAACGGACAGTCGAACCGACGCGCACGGCAACCCGCTCTCACAAAGCGAGCTCGACTCGTTGCGCGCAGGTGAGGAAGTTGCGTCCAATACCGACACCATCATCTTGATCCGCGTCCCCAACGACGGGAGTTCCGCGACCGCGATCTCGATTCCCCGCGACGCGTACGTCAACGTCCCGGGTATCGGTATGTCGAAGATCAACGCCGCGTTCGGTGCCACCAAGGAAACCGAGCGGCTGAAGTTGGTCAACAACGGGTCGTCCGACAGCGATGCAGACAAGAAGTCGACGGAAGCCGGCCGGACCGCGCTCATCGGAGCGGTGGCGAATCTGACCGGCATCACCGTCGATCACTACGCCGAAGTCGGACTACTCGGATTCGTCCTGCTGACCAACGCAGTGGGCGGAGTCGACGTGTGCCTCAACGCGCCGGTCGACGAACCGATGTCCGGAGCCAATTTCGCGGCCGGGAAACAGACACTCGACGGCGCCGACGCGCTGAGCTTCGTGCGACAACGACACGATCTTCCTCGCGGCGACCTGGACCGGATCGTTCGCCAGCAGGTGTTCATGGCTTCTCTCGTCAGCAAGGTACTCAGCGCAAAAACCCTCAGTGACCCCGGCAAGCTCAGTCAGCTGACCTCGGCTGTCCAGCGTTCCGTCGTGATCGACGACGACTGGGACATAATCGAGTTCGCCAAGCAGTTGCAGAATCTGGCCGGCGGCAAGGTGCAATTCGAGACCATTCCCGTTCTCGACATCAACGGCATGACCGATTACGGCGAGTCCATCGTCAAGGTCGATCCCAAGGCCGTCAAGAAGTACATCGCGGGATTGGTCGGCGCCGACAGCGAGGACTCGGAGACCTCCGAAGCACCGACCACGGTGAATGCCTCCTCGATCACGGTCGACGTCGCAAACGCCAGTGACATCGCAGGGTTGGCCAGCGGGGTTTCCGAAGCGTTGAGTGCCCTCGGGTACAAGCAGGGTCAGGTCGGCAACAACACCGGCTCGGACGTCACCGAATCGACGGTGTTCGCAAAGTCCGCGGACGACGACGCAGCACTCGCGGTGGCCGAGGCACTCGGCGGTCTGACGGTCAAGGCGGATTCGTCATTGTCCTCGGGCAAGGTTCGGGTTGTCATTGCCGAGGACTACAGCGGCCCGCAGTCCGCGGACGCGGTATCCCCGTCCGAAGGAGCGACAAGCACGACTGAATCGTCGAGCACCACCGCGACCAGCCCCACTCCCGCCCCTCCCGGTCCGCCGATCGACGCGGCCTCCAACGGCCCGCGCTGTGTCAACTGAAAAATTGTGTGAACTGAACGGCTGCGTAAGCTGACGACGTGCCTTCGCCTGTAGACAACCTGACCGACGCCCTCCTCGGACCGATCCTGGCTGCCGACCCGGCCGGCCCTCGCGTGACCTACTACGACGACGCCACCGGCGAGCGCATCGAATTGTCTGCGAGCACTCTGGCCAACTGGGCGGCAAAGACAGCGAATATGGTCCGCGACGAGTTCGCTCTCGAGCCGGGCGGCAAAGTTGCCGTGCTGCTTCCCGCGCACTGGCAGAGCGTCGCCGTCTTGCTGGGTGTGTGGTGGGCAGGCGGTGAGGTGGTCCTCTCCCCCGACGCCGACGCCGAACTGGCTTTCGTCACTGCCGACCGACTGGACGATGTTGCGGACGTACCGGAGGTAGCCGCACTCTCACTCGACGCGTTCGGCAAAGGTTTGAGCGATCTTCCGCTCGGCGTCGCCGACTACGCAACCTCCATCCGTGTGCACGGCGCCCAGTTCCGTAGCGCCGGAGCCGGTTCGGCGCTCGAAGGCCGGTCCGTAGCGGACACGATCGACGCGGCACGGGCATCGGCGAAGAACGTCGAATTGGTGTCGACGGATCGTGTCCTCTCCAGTCGCACGTGGGACACGGCAGACGAATTGATCGACGGGCTTCTGGCAGTTCTCGCCGCGGGTGCCTCACTCGTGCAGGTGGCCCACCCGGACGCGGAAGCTACCGCGCGCCGAGTGGGCACCGAGAAGGTCACGAAACAGTTCTGAACGCTAGCTCGCGAGAGCTGTCACCGGTGACACCAGCCCCGCCCGCCTAGCGGGGAGCAGTGACGCGATCACACCGCAGATTCCGCCGATCAACACGATGGCTACCAACTGCACCCACGGCACTGCGCTGAGGGCGACGTCCTCGATCCCGAAAACCGATGCGGTACCGGCTACACCGAACACCATCCCGAACAGCACTCCGATCACCGATGCGACTCCTGCGACGAGCAGCGCTTCCCAGATCAACATGGCTCGAATTCCCTTCTTGGTCAGTCCGAGTGCGCGAAGCAGTCCGGATTCGCGGCGCCGTTCGAGAACGGACAGTGCCATGGTGTTTCCGACGCCGATCAAAGCGATCAACACCGCTACCGACAGCAATCCGGCAACCACCATGAGCATGGTGTCGAGGATCGAATCGAGAGCTGAACGCATCTCGGTCATGCCCTGAACATCGCTGCC
>NZ_LVCT01000204.1:0-4682 GCF_001647205.1 Rhodococcus sp. EPR-134 | reverse complement strand
TCTCGGTACGCAGAACACCTTTCACCCGAGCAGCGTCGACGCCGAATCCGGCCAACGAACCGCGCCCGTCGATCGTCAGTTCGGCCTTGTCCAGACCGCTCACCGCGCCGACACCGTTGACCGCGGCGATGTCTGTGCCCAACCCTGCGGGAAGCGGTGCCGAACCTGAACTGCTCACCATGACGTCGACGGGGAATTGACTGTCCATCGCCGCGGGTGCGGCTTCCTTGACCGTCGCGATTCCCACGACGAGCGTGCTCGTCAAGGCAACACCGATCAACAATGCGGTGGCCGTCGCCGAGGTGCGGCGTGGGTTCCTACCGGCGTTGCCTGCTGCCAGGCTTCCCACCGGACCAATCAGTCTCGCCAACACTCCGCCGGCCGCATTGATCAGTGCAGGCACGATTCGACCGGACAGTGCCGCGATCCCCAGGAACGAGAACAGTCCACCGGCGGTTGCCGCCGGCACCTGCTGATTCGTCACTCCCAGGACGGTCATCGCGATGCCCGCGAGCAGGGTCACGACGCCGAGAACCCGGCGCACCACCGATACCTGAACGCTCTCGGGCTTGGACTCCATCGGCTGCAGTGCCGCCAGCGGGGAGAGCCTCGTTGCCGCCCGCCCGGGCGCAGATGCAGCGAGCATCGTCATCACGATGCCGACGGCAAGACCGACGAGCACGGTCACCGGGGTGACGCTCAGTGACGAAAGAGGAACCGGCACATCTGCGGCCGTTGCTACCCGACCGATCGCCCACGCAAGTCCGACACCGAGTCCGACGCCGATCACCGAGGCGATCACGCCGACCGCCGCGGCTTCACTGCGAATGCTCCGGCGAACCTGTTTGGCCGTGGCGCCGACGCATCGCAGCAACGCGAGTTCCTGAGTGCGCGCCGCGAGCAGCACGGCAAATGTATTGGCGATCACCAGCGCGGCAACAACAACGGCGATGGCGCCGAAGGCGAGCAACACCGTGCTGAGGATCTTGGTGCCGCCCATGTATTCGGCTGCGGCGTTGTCTGTGGCTTCGTCGCCGGTCAGCACGGTGGAGTCCGCGGGCAACGCGCTCGAGATCGAATCCACGAGTTCTTGCTGAGAGCGTGAACCGTCACCGGCGACACGGAACTCACGTTCGGCACTGTCACCGGCCCACGCGCTCACCTGCTCGGCGGTGGTGAATATCTTGATCCCGCCCAGTCGTTGCGCCGAACCGGAGAGGTCGACCAGTCCGACTATCTCGGCGGTGGGTGCGGCGGCACCGACCGTCGAATCCCGTGCCGTGACTGTGATTCGGGCACCGATCGGTATCCCGGAGTCCGCGCTCACCAACACCTGCCCCAGACCGGCCGGAATCGATCCCTCCGACACCTTCTCCCAACGCAATTCGGGATTGTCGGCAATCGAGAGCGCATCCCCGTAGGACGCGCCCTTTGCCTCGGAGTCGACACGAACATACGTCGACACGTCGTCGGCCACCGCCGAGACGCCCGGCACCGCGCTCAGCAGAGCTTCCGTCACGCCTGGACCGGACGCGACGACATCTGAGGTTTCGTATTGCGTCGCAAGTGATTTGCTCACACTCGCGTCGACCGTCGAGCTCAAGGTCAAAGTCGCGACGATGTATCCGACGGCGATCACCACCGCGAGTATCGACGCCACATAGCGCCCGGCATGTGCCCGCGCCTGCGCAAAAGCCAGACCTCTCATCGCAGTGCACCCGAAACTGCAGGAACATCGGCCAGGTCGTCGGCACCGAGAGCTCGCATGGCACCGATCACCGAGTCGACGGTGGGATGGTCGATCTCTCCGGCAATACGCCCGTCCGCGATCAACACGACTCGATCCGCGTACGACGCCGCCACCGGATCGTGCGTCACCATGACGACGGTCTGACCGGTCTCCCGGACACTGGTCCGCAAGAGTCCCAGAACCTCTGTCCCGGAACGGGA
This sequence comes from Rhodococcus sp. EPR-134, assembly GCF_001647205.1. Classification (NCBI taxonomy): domain Bacteria; kingdom Bacillati; phylum Actinomycetota; class Actinomycetes; order Mycobacteriales; family Nocardiaceae; genus Rhodococcus; species Rhodococcus sp. EPR-134. Next base: position 2,732 of record NZ_LVCT01000204.1, on the reverse strand, counting down.
ATCCAGGTTGCCGGTGGGCTCGTCGGCAAAGATCACGTCGGGCTGCGGCAGTAGTGCGCGGGCGACGGCTACGCGTTGCTGCTGACCGCCCGACAATTCGTGCGGCAGGTGATCGAGACGCTGCGACAGGCCCAGCTTGCCGATCACCTCGTCCATCCACTCGGGCGAGGGTTCACTACCTGCCAGCTTCATCGGCAGCAGCATGTTCTCCCGAGCAGTGAGCACCGGTAGCAGGTTGAACGCTTGGAAGACGAATCCGATCCGCTCGCGTCGCAGTTCGGTGAGCTCCGTGTCGCCGAGTTTCGTGACTTCGGTGTCGCCCAGGAAAACCTGCCCACCCGAGACCGTGTCGAGTCCGGCCAGGCAGTGCATGAGCGTCGACTTTCCGGAGCCGGACGGGCCCATGATCGCGGTGAACCGCTCGCGACCGAAGTCCACGTCGACTCCGCCGAGCGCGTGAACCGTGGTCTCACCTGTGCCGTACACCTTGGTGACACCGCGGGCAGTGATCGCCGGCACTGCGGCTGGTTCCGTCGTGGTGTGCGCATGCATTTTTTGCCCTCCGTAAAGCTTCTCGCTATGACGGAATCGACGTTATTGCAGCGCAAGTGGTCTCCGCGTCGGAGTGCGGGGCGATCTTGGAGAGCCCGGTGTCATCCCGGGGTAGGACTGGACAGGGCGGCGTGTCAGCCCTCGGTGCCGAGGAGATCTGCGCGCCGGACAAGTCCGATCTGGAAGGCGAAGACGACTGCCTGTACACGATCACGAGAATGAGTCTTCGAAAGAACCCGTCCGACATGGGTTTTCACTGTCGTCTCGGAGACGTGGAATTTTGCAGCGATCTCCGAATTCGACAGCCCGTACGCCATGGCTTCGAGCACCTCGACCTCGCGCGGCGTCAACTCTTCGGGCAACTGCGCTTCGGGCGCCGAGCCTTCCAGGAGCGGTCCGACGTGCTGAAGCAGTCGCCGAGTGGCCCGGGCTTCGATCACCGCGTCCCCGCGGTGCACGGTGCGGATGGCGTCGAGCAACTGCTCCGGTGGCACGTCCTTGAGCAGGAAACCACTGGCGCCCGCCCGGATAGCCGACATCACGTACTCGTCGTTGTCGAAGGTGGTGAGCACCACGACCTTCGGCGCATCGGGGTCGGCCAGGAGCCGACGAGTCGCCTCGATGCCGTCCATCTTCGGCATCTGGACATCCATCAGAACGACGTCGACATGACGGGCGGCCAACTCGGTCAACGCCTGCTGACCGTCCGAAGCCTCGACAACCACCGACAGATCCGGCTGTGAGTCGATGACCATTCGAAAACCTGCGCGGACCAGCTGCTGATCGTCGATCAGTGCCACTGCGATCGGAGCCACGTGTTCGTCCATGCCACTCACCTTAAGACCTTCGGACGTTTCAAGACCTACCCAGACGTTCGTTCGTACGGCAAGACGGCCCGGACGCTGTATCCGCCGCCTGATTTCGGTCCGGCGGTCACTTTGCCTCCGTGCAGCTTGGCTCGCTCGGCCATTCCGATCAGTCCCTGTCCGCCTGGTGACGATTCGACCAGCGCGGCGCTGCCGCCTCGTCCGTCGTCGGTGATACCGAGAACGAGTTCGGTTTCAGCCCATGTCATCTCGACGCTCGCCTGTGCTCCAGGCCCCGCATGTTTGAGAACGTTCGTCAGCGATTCCTGCACGATGCGATACGCCGTCAACCCCGCACCCGCAGAGAGTTCGCGTGGTTCCCCGGTCACGCTGACGGCGATGTCGAGTCCGCTGCTGCGTAACTCGTGGAAGAGACTGTCGATGTCGCCGGCGCCCGGGATCACCGAGAAATCACGGGGCGTGTCCTCACGCAGGACGGACAGCAGCGATCGCATGTCGGTCAACGCCTGGCGGCCGGTGGAGGCAATTGTTTCGAGTGCCTGAATTGCAGCCTGAGGATCCTTGGCCGCGCTGTAGCGTCCGCCGTCGGCCTGAGCGATGACAACGGTCAACGAATGCGCGACGATGTCGTGCATCTCGCGCGCAATCCGCGAGCGTTCGCTGATCGTCGCGATTTCCGCTTCCTGCGCACGCTCGAGTTCGAGCAACCGTGCGCGCTCGGTCAGACCTTCCAATTGTTTGGTGCGAACTCGACGCAAATCACCGAACGCCCAGACCGCGAGCATGAAGATCATGACGGCCACGGACTGCATGACCTGCGAGGACACCGGGATTCCGTCGTAGCCGAAGTATCGAACAGTTCCGGCAATCGAGCCGAGCAACGCGAGCACCAGCCCGGTGAGCGAACTCCACCGAGCGCCATAGGCCGCCAGCGCGTACAGGGAGATGGGCACGACAACGGCCGATGCGAGCAGTGTGTTGCCGATGAAGATCACGTGTAGAACTGCGAACCCTGCGATCACCATGCCGGAGAGTTCGGGGCGCGAGCGTCGCCACGCCAACGGAACGGTCATACCCAGCGAGATGAACACCGCCAGCGGACTCGCCTCGACCGCAACGACAACGCTGAACAGTGCGGCAACCGTCGCAATGCAGATGTCCACACCGCGAGCATGTTCCGCGCTCCAGCGGACGAAGCGTTCACTAGTCGGAAAACGAGCCATGCCGCCAAGAGTAGCTTTTACTGACGAGCTCTCACTCAGGTGCGGTAACCGCCGTCTTCGAGACCGGCCTCGATTTCGAAGCGGTTCCGCGGCCCGCGATGACGCAGTTCCTCACGCAGGTACAGCAACC
>NZ_LVCT01000203.1:0-16709 GCF_001647205.1 Rhodococcus sp. EPR-134 | reverse complement strand
CACCGAGAGTTGTTCCCCCTCTGGCGAACCCGCTGCGCAGCCCGGAAGCGACGAAGATCCCGGACTCGTCGTCGAAGCGGATGTCCGCGCGGAGAATCCCGGCGTAGAACAGGGCGATGCGGGTGACGAATGCGGACTGCGCGCTGCCCCGACTCGCTCGGATCAGCGGCAGCCCGCGTCGTGCACACACGAGAGGTTCAGCCCAGCAGTTTCTCGCGGAGCGCCTTGTCCTTGTCGAGGACCATCGACTCGAGGCTCTCCTGGAAGGCCACCATCCGCTGCTGAAGTGCGGGGTCCGATGCGCCGAGGATCCGTGCAGCCAGCAGACCGGCGTTGCGAGCGCCACCGATCGACACTGTCGCCACCGGGACGCCGGCCGGCATCTGGACGATCGAAAGCAGCGAATCCATACCGTCGAGGTACTTGAGCGGCACCGGAACACCGATGACGGGCAACGGCGTGGCCGAGGCAACCATGCCCGGAAGATGCGCGGCGCCACCGGCACCGGCGATGACGACCTTGATTCCGCGGCCCGCGGCTTCCCTGGCGTAGTCGAGCATCCGCTGAGGCGTGCGGTGCGCCGAGACGACACCGACCTCGAAGCGGATACCGAACTCGGCCAAAGCTTCGGCTGCAGCTTCCATGGTCGGCCAATCCGAATCGCTGCCCATGATCAGGCCGACCTGCGCGCTCTCACTCACCGTGTACATCCCATCCGTCGGTCCAAACTGCGTACGAAAGCCAATGTGCTGCGCGCTCGGCGCGTTCCCGAACTGCGGCAACGTAATTCGGATCGTCGATGGATCCGGCGACGCCCACGATGTTGACGTGTCCGATCTTGCGATCCTTGCGCTCACCCTTGCCGTACAGGTGGATCTTCGCGTCAGGCATCCGCGCGAACAGGTGATGGACGCGCTCGTCCATCGTCATCTCGGGAGCTTCCGGCGCACCGAGAACGTTGGCCATCACGGTGACCGGCGCGATCGGCGACGTATCTCCGAGCGGGTAGTCGAGAACCGCGCGCAGGTGCTGCTCGAACTGAGAGGTGCGGGCGCCGTCCATCGTCCAGTGACCGGAGTTGTGCGGGCGCATCGCCAACTCGTTGACCACGAGAGTGCCGTCGGTCGTCTCGAACAGTTCGACGGCCATGGAGCCGACCACACCGAGCTCCGACGCGATGCGCAGCGCCAACTGTTCAGCTTCCTCGGCAACGGCACTCGAAAGCTCGGGGGCAGGTGCGATCACGACGGCACACTGGCCGTTGCGCTGAACCGTTTCCACGACCGGCCAAGTAGCGCCCTGTCCGAACGGCGACCGCGCCACCATGGCGGACAGCTCCCGACGCATCGAGACCATTTCCTCGACGATCAGCGGAACACCCTTGTTCAGCTGCTCGGTGACGATGGCTTCTGCTTCGTCCTGATCGTCGGTGATCCAGACGCCGCGGCCGTCGTAGCCTCCGCGTGTTGCCTTGATGACAAGCGGCCAACCGTGTTCGGAGCCGAAACGCACGACGTCTTCCGCCCACGTCACTTCGGCGTACGCGGGTACGGGTGCGCCCAGTTCGGCAAGTTTGCGACGCATGAGCAGTTTGTCCTGAGCGAAGATCAGAGCCTGCGGCGGCGGCTGAACGTTCACGCCTTCGGCAACAAGAACCTCGAGGTGCTCGGTCGGCACGTGCTCGTGGTCGAAGGTCAGTGCATTGGAACCGACCGCTGCACGGCGGAGAGCATCGAGGTCGGTGTGGCTGCCGAGCACGACGTCGGGGCTGACCTGAGCTGCCGGCTCGTCCGAAGTCCCGGAGAGCACTCGGAGCGTCTGGCCCAGGGCCACCGCCGCCTGGTGAGTCATCCTGGCCAACTGTCCGCCACCGATCATGGTGACGACGGGCATGGATGCTTTTGCCGGTCGAGGGGTGGTCGGGCGGGCGGGGATCTGCGCGGGATCGTTGTTGCCGGTCACGGCTCTCTATGTTGTCATGTGCCGCGTTCGCCCGTTCATTCAGCGTTCCCAATCTGTGATTCTGCTGATGAATCCGCGGCAAATTGGTGGTAACGCGGTTTCGTTTCGTAAACTCATCTGTTGTGCCATTTGTCGACGGGGTCATTGCCCGCATACCCCAACCGTTTCGTGACATCGCTCTGCGTCACAGCGAGCTGATCAAATTCGCGATCGTCGGCGGAACGACCTTCCTCATCGACTCGGGCATCTTCTACACACTCAAGCTGTCGATCCTCGAATCCAAGCCGATCACGGCCAAGATCATCGCCGGCGTCGTCGCGGTGATCGCGTCGTACATTCTCAACCGCGAGTGGTCGTTCAAGAACCGTGGTGGCCGTGAACCAGCGCACGAAGCTGCGCTGTTCTTCATCATCAGCGCCATCGGTGTCGTCATCAGCTTCATCCCGCTGTACATCTCCAGTTACGTCTTCAACCTGCGCGTACCCGAAGTCAGCCTGGCGACGGAGAACATCGCCGACTTCATCAGTGCATATGTCATCGGCAACCTGCTGCAGATGGCGTTCCGATTCTGGGCCTTCCGCAAGTTCGTGTTTCCCGACGAGAATCCGGAACCGCTCGAGCTGTCCGACACCACAGGATTGTCCGAAACCACAGCGTTATCCGAAACCACGGCGCCTGACCCGGTAATTCCTGATGCCGAAGAGGAGCTCGGGCACTCCTGAGTTTTCCGTCTGCGCCGACCTTTCGGTCAGCGCGGTTCGCGGTGCGGAACGACGTCCGCGGTCGGCGCCGTGTTGGCCACCGGCAGGAAGACGGCGAACAAGGCAGGCTTACGCCTCTGCAGTTCCAGGCGGCCCCCGTCGGCTTCGATCAGTGCACGTGCGAGCGCCAACCCGACGCCGGTGGACCCCGCCCCCGAAAATCCTCTGTCGAAGATGTGCGGCGCCAGATCGTTCTCCACACCGGAGCCTTCGTCGGTGACCTCGACGCACACCATCGAGTCACGGCGAGACGAACTGCGACCCGTACCGTCGATCAATCGCACCGACACCGTGCACGTGCCTTCACCGTGTTCGAACGAATTGTCGACCAGAACGGAAACAGCTTCACGCAGACGCGAACCTGTGGTCGCAGCCATCACCGTGCGATCGCCGCGTAGGCGCAGCCTGCGTCCCTCTCCGTCGAACTGAGCCTGCCAGTCGCGAGTCACCTGTTCCAGCTCGCCGACTACCGACACCAGACTCGCCGATGACCCACTGGTGCGCGACGAGCGAATCAGGTCGTCGATTCCGTCGGTGAGCCTGTCCACTTGCGCCATGGCTTCCTCGGCCTCGTTCACGACGTCAGGATCTTCGTGAACGGACAACTCGTCCAGGCGCAGCCGCACTGCAGTCAGTCGACTGCGCAGTTGATGCGAGACGTCCGCAACCAGCGCGCGCTCTCGTTGCAGCCGCACCGAAATCTCCACGGTTGCCGCATCGAGAACGTCGGACACGCGGTCGAGTTCGGGGATGTCGTGCCGACGAGGATCCGGCCGGAAGTCGCCTTCGGCGAGGCGCGCCGCCCGGTCGGCCACATCCTGCAGCGGATCGGCAAGCCGACGCGCAGTGACCACAGCAACCACGGTGCCTGCCGTGATGGACAGAAGCACGAGCACGCCGACAGCCATCACCGCCTGTTTCTGCTGGGTGCGCAGGTTCTCCGACGGCACCTCGAGACGCAACGAGCCGGACGTTCCCATCGCGAGCGATTCGACGAGTGCGTTCTTGACCGTCGCCTCACCGACGTCGACGCGTGCGGCGCCGTCGACGACGGTCGGATACACGACGACGAGGCGCCCGTCGTTCGGGGTGAGAACCTTGAGCGAATCTGTGTTCAACGCACCTTCGACGAGTCCGTTCGTCCCCTCTTGCGCGATGACCTCAGCGGCCATCCGGTCGAGGCGCACCCGGAGATCACTTCGCGTCACGTCCTCCACCCAGAGCCACGCCGTGTAGATCAGCGGAACCCCCAGCAGCAACGCCGTCATGATCACGACAGCGAGAATCGACTGCAATATGCGACGCCGCATGCCGGCAGTTCCTGATTCTCGAGAAGTTAGTCGGTGTTGATTCGGAAACCGACACCGCGGACGGTGGCAATCCTGCGTTCCACGGCGGGGCCCTCGTCGCCGATCTTGCGGCGCAGCCACGACATGTGCATGTCGAGCGTCTTCGATCCACGAAGCTCGACGTCGCCCCACACCTCACGAAGGATCGTATCGCGCGAGACCACTTCCCCGGCGTGCTCGAGGAGGACCCGCAGAAGCTCGTATTCCTTGTTGGCCAAGGCGATTTCGGAGCCGTTGACGAGTACGCGTCGTGCCGCGGGCTCGAGCCTGATGCCACCGACCTCGACGATCGTGTCCTCGCGGCCACCGTGGCGACGCAGGAGTGCTCGCACACGTGCCATCAACTCGGCGAGACGAAACGGCTTGCTGACGTAGTCGTCGGCGCCCGCGTCCAACCCGACCACGAAGTCGACTTCGTCGGTCCTGGCGGTCAACATCAGCACGGCGAGCGAGGTGCGATGCGCACGAATCTGTCGGCAGACCTCGAGGCCGTCCATGCCCGGAAGGCCGAGATCGAGAATCAACAGGTCGAAATCACCTTCGAGCGCCTGCTGCAACGCAGCGGGTCCGGTCGGTTCGACCGTCACCGAATACCCTTCACGCCCCAAGGCGCGGGAAAGGGGTGCAGCAATGGCCTCGTCGTCTTCGGCTAGCAATACGGCAGTCACACGAACAGACTACGGACAACACGCCTTTGCACGTTGATTACCAGCCATTTCGATCATTCGGGTCGTCGTTTTCACCTGAAGGCCACTGCGGTGCCTGCGATGGTGGCTGCTGCATGGAATCGAAAACCTGGTGATACAGCAGGGCGTGAACGTGCTCGACGTCAGGAATGTCGTCGAACTCGAGCGGATCGTCACTGGCAGATGCGATGACCAGAGTTCCGGTCTTGAGCATTCGATCGATCAGGCCGTGACGGAACTGAACATTGCTGATCCGTCCCATGGGAATGTCGATACCCGTGTGCGTGAGCACTCCGTGGCGGATGAGCACTCGCCGATCGGTGACGATGAAATGCGTGAACTTCCAAACCGTGAAGGGCGCAACCGACCGCCAGGCCACGACACCGAGCCAGATGATTCCGACGGCAATGGACGACACGGTGCGAGCCGTGCCGTCCAATCTCGTCTGTGCGAGGCCCAACAAGAACCCGGCGACGGCCGTCGCAAGTACGAACGTCAGCGCCGGAAGCACCAACATCTTCCAATGAGGATGGCGATGCAGTATCAGTTCCTCGTCCTGAGCGAGGGCGTCTTCGGGATATCCCATGACGGGAAGTCTGCCACCCCGCACCAACTTTCAGGCACACCGACTTTCAGGCACACCCGTCTTCAGGGCAACGCTCAGGGCTGCGCGATCTTTCGCAGCACCAACGGGGTCACGACTATGATGATGCCGTACAGCACCATCCACACGCCGACCACGATGCGGAAGACGTCGAGCGAGAGTTCGGGCTGCAGAAGGACGATTGCACCCGCGACGATGCTGATGACTCCGAGCACGATCGACAGACCGCGATCGACGGTGTGCCCGGACGCCGCGTCGACCAGATCGAGAACGCCACGGAATACCCACCAGGCACCGATCACCAACGCGATCAGAACCACCGTCTGCAAAGGGCTACGGAGAACCAAGAATCCGAGGAGCACTGCCAACGCGCCGGAGATCGCGACGAGCGTGCGAGTTCCACCCGAAGCCGTCACGTCCGCGAACGAACGGATGATCTGAACGATTCCGAATCCGAACAGCTGGATCGCAATGACAACCGCGACCACGAACAGGGTGGCATCCGGCCACGCGAGTACCGCGATACCCAGGCCCAATGTGAGGACACCGAGCAGCACCGTCACGCCGGTGAGTACGCGGCGAGCGCTCTCGGCCGTCTCGGCTTCGGTCGGAACAACGATCGGTGTGGTCATGACGCCCCTAGGCAGCTCGGTAAATCCCGCAGTTGAGTGAAATGAAGGACGGACGGTTGGTTCGAAAACCGGTCCGGGCCAAAAATTAGCACTTTGGTGCCAGAAAATCCGGCAACGTTCACGATTCGGTGACCGGGGCGGCGCGAAGGTGCGTGATATCACCTGCTGCGACCGCAAAGGTCTCCCCATCTGTTCCCTCGATTTCGATGACGACGCGTCCGGAAGTGTCGACGTCGGTCGCGATACCGAACACCTCCTTGTCGCCCGGCAAAACCGCGCGGACTCGTTTGCCCAGCGTCCCGCAGCGCTGCCGGTATTCGGCAGCCAACACAGATGTATCCCATTTCGACGATTCCCAAGCACGGAATTGCGTCGCCAATTCACGGGCGATTGCGCGAACGAGAGTGTCGCGGTCGACAGTCGATGCTTCTTCGATCAGCAGTGACGTAGCGGTCGGGACGGGCAGCTCCTCGACGCCGAGGCTCACGTTCAGCCCGATCCCCACCACCACCGCGGGATCGGGCGCCGTCCTCGCCACCTCGGCCAGAATGCCGGCGACCTTCTTGTCACCGATGAGAACGTCGTTCGGCCACTTGAGTTCTGCGGGCACTTCGGCCACGTTGCGCAGCGCGTCGACGACCGCGATTCCCGACAGTAGCGGGAGCCAACCCATGTCCGCGAGATTCATTCCGGGCATCGACAGCAGAACCGACATCGAGATCTGCGCTTGCGGCGGACTCACCCACGTGCGCGAATGACGGCCACGGGCACTCGCCTGATATTCGGCGATCAGAACGTGACGGTCGGCATCCGGATCTGCCGCTCGCGCAAGGAGATCCGCGTTCGTCGAACCGGTCTCCTCGACAACGTCGAGGCGTTTCCAGAAGACGCGCGCGTCGTCGTTGTCACTGCGCACCAGTGCGCGTCGTAGGGCATTGCCGTCGAGGGGCGGTCGGTTCAAGTCGGTCCACATAGCCCCAGCCTATGACGACGGCGAGAATGTACTGGTCAGTAGCTTGAGCCTGCAAGACAGCGACAATCGGACCTGCCTTCGAAGCCCCCCACGCACTCTCGTTAAGCTCACGTCCATGACCACTGTCCAAGAGCCGAACGCGCCGGAGGCGGCGGCCGCACCCGATATCCACACGACCGCGGGAAAGCTCGCGGACCTGCGGAATCGCCAAGCCCAGGCGCAGGCACCGAGCGGCGAAGCCGCCATCGACAAGGTGCACGCCAAAGGCAAGCTGACCGCCCGCGAGCGCATCACCGCCCTCCTCGACGAGGGCTCCTTCGTCGAACTCGACGCACTGGCACGGCACCGAAGCGTGAACTTCGGTCTCGCTGACAACCGCCCGGTCGGCGACGGCGTCGTCACCGGTTACGGCACCATCGACGGCCGCGACGTCTGTGTCTTCTCACAGGACGCCACCGTTTTCGGCGGATCGCTCGGCGAAATCTACGGTGAGAAGATCGTCAAGGTCATGGACCTCGCGATCCGCACCGGACGGCCCCTCGTCGGCATCAACGAAGGTGCAGGCGCGCGCATTCAGGAAGGCGTCGTCTCGCTCGGCCTCTACGGCGAGATCTTCCACCGCAACGTCCAGGCCTCGGGTGTCATCCCCCAGATCTCACTGATCATGGGACCCGCCGCCGGCGGCCACGTGTACTCCCCCGCACTGACCGACTTCGTCGTGATGGTCGACGAGACCTCCCAGATGTTCGTCACCGGCCCCGACGTCATCAAGACGGTCACCGGTGAAGACGTCACGATGGAAGACCTCGGCGGCGCTCGCACCCACATGGTCAAGTCCGGCGTCGCCCACTACGTCGCTTCCGGCGAGCAGGACGCACTCGACTACGTCAAGGACCTGCTCAGCTACCTGCCGTCCAACAACCAGGCAGCAGCTCCCCGCGGCGAGATCACCGACCCCATCGTCGGTTCGATCGAAGACAGCCTGACCGCCGAGGACATCGAACTCGACACCCTCATCCCGGACTCGGCCAACCAGCCGTACGACATGCACGAGGTCATTCGTCGCATCCTCGACGACGACGAGTTCCTCGAGGTCCAGGCCGAGCGCGCGATGAACATCATCGTCGGTTTCGGTCGCGTCGACGGACGCTCGGTCGGCATCGTCGCCAACCAGCCCACCCAGTTCGCGGGCTGCCTCGACATCGACGCCTCGGAGAAGGCCGCTCGCTTCGTGCGTACCTGCGACGCGTTCAACGTCCCGATCATCACCCTCGTCGACGTTCCCGGTTTCCTCCCCGGAACCGAGCAGGAATACAACGGCATCATCCGTCGCGGCGCGAAGCTCCTCTACGCGTACGGCGAGGCAACGGTCGGCAAGATCACGGTCATCACCCGCAAGGCTTACGGCGGAGCGTACGACGTCATGGGCTCCAAGCACATGGGCGCCGACGTGAACCTGGCATGGCCGACCGCTCAGATCGCCGTCATGGGTGCATCCGGAGCTGTCGGATTCGTCTACCGCAAGCAGCTTCTCGAAGCCGCGAAGAACGGCGAAGACGTCGATGCACTGCGCCTCAAGCTGCAGAACGAGTACGAGGACACACTCGTCAACCCGTACGTCGCCGCTGAGCGCGGATACGTCGACGCTGTCATTCCTCCGTCGCACACCCGCGGACAAATCGTTTCCGCATTGCGACTGCTAGAGCGCAAGGCCGTTTCCCTTCCGCCCAAGAAGCATGGGAACATTCCCCTATGACCGCAACCACCGAGGACATTCTCAGCGAAGATGTCGCACTGGCGGAGACTGCACCGACCAACGGTGCGGTCGTCGAGGGAACCGCGACGGATGCTTCGCTCACGGAGCTGACCGAGACGTCGACCTCCGACGCGTCGGTCATCAAGATCGTCAAGGGTTCGCCCACCGACGTCGAGATCGCGGCACTGGTCAGCGTGCTTGCTGCGGCTGCCGGCAGCGGTCAAGCTCCCGAGTCGAACGTTCCCGCGGAGACCTGGGGCGATCCGACTCAGTTCCACCGCACGCGTGCGCCGTTCTCGCCGTACGCGTACCTGAACCCCGCGATCCGTCGCAGCTGACGATCACTCTGCTGACGTGACTCAACTGGTTCTAGCTTCAGCGTCCCCGGCTCGCCTCGCAGTTCTGCGGGCGGCCGGGGTTTCGCCGCTTGTGCGTGTCTCCGGCGTCGACGAGGACAAGATCGCCGACAACCTCGGACCCGACGCCGCCCCCGAAAAAGTCGTGACGGTACTGGCGGAGGCCAAGGCCGCCGAGATCGTTCCCGGTCTTGCCGCCGACAATCTCACCGACGTAGTCGTTGTCGGGTGCGATTCGATGCTCCTGATCGACGGGCAACTTCAAGGCAAGCCGGGCAGCGTCGATATCGCCCGAAAGCGATGGGCCGCAATGGCCGGACGCAGCGCCACTCTCTTGACCGGGCACTGTGTCCTACGCGTCGCCGACGGCCGCATCGTCCGCATGGCCTCGGATCACAGCGCAACAGTGGTTCATTTCGCGCAACCGTCCACCGAAGATCTCGAGGCATACCTGGCAACGGGCGAGCCGCTCCAAGTCGCCGGAGCATTCACGCTCGACAGTCTCGGCGGCTGGTTCGTGGAGAGGATCGAGGGTGATCCCTCGAGTGTCATCGGTATCGGATTACCTTTGGTACGAACACTTCTCGAGCGTGTCGGGGTTTCCGTCTCGGATCTCTGGCGCACGCAGAGCATCTTCTGACGCGTTTTCTCCAAGCACGTTTTCTCTAAGCACCACTGACCAGCCCCGCATCGGGTCCATGCCGATGCGAAGCTGGTCGTTTTTGTTGTCACCGAAAAGGTTTGACCCTTCAGGTTTTGAAGGTGGTGTTGGCCGGCCGCGGGTGCTGCTGCGGGTCGATCGAGGGCGGCGGAATGAACCACGGCTTGTTGTCGACACCGATCCGAATCTCCCACTTCCCGACGAACCCTGATTTTCGGTGCATCAGTCGGTGGTGTGAACGGCACAGCAGGACCAGGTTGTTCATCACCGTCGGGCCACCGTTGGCCCAGTGCTTAATGTGGTGCGCATCGGTCCAGGCGGGTACGCATGTGCAGCCGGGGAAGGCGCAGCCTTTGTCTCGGGCGATCAACGCGACGCGTTGATCGGCGGTGACCAACCTCTTTCCTGGTTTCGCATCGAGCGGTGCGCCGTGATCGTCGAGCAGGACGGTGGAGAGGAAGCAGTCGCAGCCGAGGAGTCTGGTCTGCGACACGGACAGTGGCCCGAGCCAGGGCATGTGCCCGACATCAAGATCAGACACGGCCACTCCACCACCATCAGTTGGTGTGGCGGCGCAGTCTCGATGCTCAGCGAGATCATGAGCATTGATGTGCACGTTCACGTGTGGACGCTGACCACCATCGGTACCGGTTTTCGCGCAGTCCAGATAACGCCGGATCAGTTCGGTGAACCCGTCCGCGGTGCGTTTCGCCGCCGACCTGGCATCGGGAGTGCCGTCCGGTGCCGGGGTGGGCATCGTCAGATTCGACAACGCCGACAGCAACATCTCGCCGGTGAGGGCGTCGAAATCGCCGCGCACCACCACTCGACCGTTCAATGTCGACGCGATCCGGAGCTCGTTGAGGTCGACATCCTCGGCGGGCGGAATTTCATCGGATTCGAACACTCGCTCCAAGGTCGCGATCACGTTCCGCACCTTCGTGGTCGTGGCCTCCACACCCGACGCAGCAGCCAACAACAAATCGATACAGCGAGGTAGCGCCTCCTCCGGCATGCCTTTCGGTGGTGATTCACAGAACGCCACGATCAACACGGCATGCTCGAAGGAGCAATCCCCGCAATCGAACCGAGCCGCCACCGCCGGAAACGGCCGCAAAGCCGCACCCAACGCGGCGATCTTCTTCCCGTCCCGAACCTGCAGCATCGTGTTGGCCGCCAACCACGCACCCACCCCGCGGCTGGCGATCACCTGATCATCCGGGCGCAACGAGAGTTCGTCGACCACCGCCACACGCACAGCCTCGAGACGCAGAATCTCCGCGCTCGCCGACACCGCAGCCGCACGTAACTCAGCAGCAGACAACTGCCACAGACGTCCGCGTAACCCCACCGCAGAACCAGACACCACGTCCGACAACAAGACACTCATTGAATCCCCCGATCCCCTGCACACAGGGTACTCGAACACCCGTTCGAGTCAAGGGCAATTTTCAGACCGGCGAATTGACCCGCGGCAGAGCAGTCGACGCCAATCCGATACCGAGCGCAATTGCTGCGATGATCGCGAGCACACGGCGCTGCGCTTCGAGAAATGCTTCGCCGGCCGCCGCGCGAGTCGATGCGTACGCGGCATCAACTGCCACCTGAACGGATTGACCCCCGGCACCGGCGGAGCCGTCCCGGCGACATTCCGGCGCCACCTCCATCGGTGTTCCGGATGCCAATTGGCTTGTTGCGCAATCGACAAAGGCCTTTTCGGCGATGTCGATCGGGCCGGGACCAACGCCGGCAGCTTCTAGGTTCGCAACGTACTCGGGCCGCTCCCCCTGCACTGCTTGCGGAGCTTGCCCCGCGACGAGCGAGAAGAACACCACTCCGATCAAGGCCAGTCCGATGGAGCTGCCAACCTGCTGAACGGTAGGAAGCAGTCCCGACACCGAACCCGCATGCGCGGGTTCGACCGTCGCAAGGATCGCGGTTTGCAGTGGTGCCACGAACAGTCCGAGACCTGCGCCCCCGAGAAGCAGCGGACCGGCGAGCGCGAGCCAGCGTGGATCGGTTCCTTCGCGTTCGAGGATGATCGACAGCGCGATCAGCGAGCCGGCAAAGACGACCATCCCCAGGATCAGAACACGGTTTCCGAGCATCCGGTACACCGCCGATGAGAGAACCGCCGCCACGCCCATTCCGACGGCCCACGGCAGCGTCATGACGCCCGCTCGCAATGCGGAGAACCCGAAGCCGAACTGAAGGGTGAGACTGATGGTGAAGATCAAGGAAGTCAGGGTTCCGAAGAAAACGAACGCAAGAACCGCGCCGATTGTGAAGGCTCGGTCGCGGAAAAGCTCGAGACGAAGGACCGGATCGCCGCCTCGTTTCGCCAAACGCGATTCGTAGAGCACAAACGCCACTGCCACCGGCGCCGACATCGCGAGCATTACGACAAGACCTGTGGGCCATCCGCGCGCCCTTCCCTCGGCCAGGGGAAGGATCAGCAGGAACAGCGCCAGTGATGACAGTGCGGCGCCGATGAGGTCCAGTGAGCGCACATGCTCAGCGCGAGCATCGACGAGATGGAAATATCCGAGAATCAAGGCGGCGATGCCGATCGGGATGTTGACGAAGAAGATCAGGCGCCAGCCCCAGTCGAACAGATTCCACTCGATCAGCAGCCCACCGATCAGAGGCCCACTGACCGTTGCGAGCCCGATGGTCGCACCGTAGATCCCGAAGACTCGCGGATGCCTGGCCTTCGGAAACAGACCCGAGATGATGGCGAACGTCTGGGCGGACATCGAACCGGCCGCCAATCCTTGCAGACCCCGGAAGACGATCAACATCGTCGCGCTCTGCGCGAGCCCGCACAGCAACGAGGCAACGACGAATACGGACAGGGCGGTCAGAAAAACAACCCTACGGCCGAACAGGTCCCCCAGCCGCGCTGCAGTGATCAACGAACACGCGAAAGCCAGGATGTACACGCTGACCATGAGCAACTGCGCCGATACGCCTGCTTGAAGATCGACGGCGATACTCGGAAGCGCGACGTTGACGATGGTCGCGTCGAGCAATTGCATGAATGCCGCCGCCAGACTCGTCGCCAACCCGAGCCAGGGCGTCAGAGAACCAGCTCGCCGCCCGCCCTTGTGGTCGGCGCCGACAGCGTCACCTAAAGGGTCCGGAAGCACCGAATGATCCTAATCGAACACAACGCTTCTAGAACCTGTTCTTGTTTAGATTGTAGTATTTCGGACAATTCAGTCCCCCAGATGGGATAGTTCGTCGTCTGCCCATTTTCAGAGCAGGCTTCTCGACGACACACGCAGGAGTTCTACTCGATGGATCTGAACTTGATCACCCATTGGCACCCGCTTCCTGGGCGGGTAATCGAATGGGGCGTCACGCATGCTTCCGCTCAACGAGCCGCCGAAGCCGAGATCGACCGAGAACTACCCCCGACCACGATGCAGGATCGCCACCTGCGACGCGCCCGCGTCACCGCAGAGAAGGGCGATCCGCAGTCTCCGTGGATCGGTATCGCCTTCGATTTCGCAGGAACACTGGACCGCGACGCCATGACGCGAGCACTTCAGCGCTACATCCGTCGCCACGACACGCTGCACAGCTGGTTCTCGTTCGACGAAGCAACCACCGACGCTGCGGACACCTCGTTCGAGGTCCGTCGACACGTGGTGCCGGTCGAAAGCATCGAACTCGAGTACCGCGTGGGCGACGACGTCTCCGAATCCGAGGCGATCCGCGCGCTCGTCGCGACCAAGTTCGCCACCGAAACCAGCGCGCTGCAGTGGCCGGCCTTCGTGTTCGGTGCCGTCGAGCACCACCATGCCGACCTCGAAGCCGATCCGAGCTTCACCCTGTTCCATGCAGTCGACCACGCCCATTCGGACATGAACTCGATGGTGTTGATGTACGCGGAATTGCGTCAGCTCTACGCAGCGGAAACGACCGGGTCACATCCCGAACTGGGCCCCGCGGGAAGTTACGCGCAGTTCGGTCGCGTCGAGCGCGCACGGACGACCGAGCTGACGATGCAGTCACCCGAAGTGCACCAGTGGCTCGGTTACCTCATGCGTAGCGGCGGCTCGTTCCCCGGATTTCCGCTCCCTCTCGGGGCCGAAGACGCGCCCAAACCGGCTATCGGTTCACGCTTCGACCTGGCTGACGACATCGAGTGCGAGAAGTTCGGTGCGGTTTGTAAAGCCAACGGCGCCAACTTCATCGGCGGAATGTTCACCGCGCTCGCGATTGCGGAATTCGAACTCGCCGGACGCGACAAGTACATCGCCCTCTCGCCGGTCAGCACACGAACCGAGGCCGACTCGTTTGCGCAGGGCTGGTACATCAACCTGATCCCGGTCGGCATCGACGTCGACGACAAGCGACGCTTCACCGAGTTGGCAAAGCTCGGGCAGCAGGGGTACCACGACGGCAAGGCACTCCTCGATGTCTCTGTGCAGCAGGTCATCGATCTGGTTCTGTCGAGCTTGGCCGAGTCGGATTCCGCACCCGGCGGACTGTCGAAGACGCTCACCCCGCCGCCGATCGTCTCATACATCGACGGCCGACGCATGCCGGATCCATACAGTTACGCCGAGACGAAGGCAACGGGAATCGTCGGCGGCAAAGAGACTCAGATCGCGTCGATGTGGATCAACCGGATGCACACCGGAACCTGGATCGCCGTGTCTCACCCCGACACCCCCATTGCCCACGAATCGGCCACCCGCTTCGCCGAGCATGTCTCGAAGATCATCAAAACTGTTGCAGCTCAAGGCGACTACTCGTTCGTGGCACCAGAGGGAGTGGCCTGATGCATGTCACCTCGATCGATCGATACGGACTCGAGCCCGGAATCGTCACCGAATGGTCGCTCCAGCCCGCGGACGGCGCCGTCACCGAGTCGGAAGTACCACCGTCGTACAACCAGCATTTTCACCTCGAGACTGCGCGAACACACGGCATGGGCCGGAGTGTGTGGATGGCAGCCGCATTCGACCTTCCCGGAGAACTGAATCGGCCTGCACTCGATCTCGCGCTGCGCCTGTTCATCAGTCGCCATGACACTCTGCACACAGGATTCGAGGTGGGCGAGTTCACCACCACCCGAATGGGACTCGATCCAGACGGCACACACATCGAGACTTCGGAACCTCTGAAATTCGATTCGACCGAAGACCT
Organism: Rhodococcus sp. EPR-134; assembly: GCF_001647205.1. Classification (NCBI taxonomy): domain Bacteria; kingdom Bacillati; phylum Actinomycetota; class Actinomycetes; order Mycobacteriales; family Nocardiaceae; genus Rhodococcus; species Rhodococcus sp. EPR-134. The sequence continues at coordinate 1,809 of NZ_LVCT01000203.1, read as the reverse complement.
CCGAGCGCATCTCAAGAAGCGATTCACGACGGTATGCGATCCACTGACCTTCCCTGCATACACGTTTGCCACGGTCGAACGCGAAGAGCACTACACGGTCCTGAGCGCGTTCGATCACACACTCGTCGACGGCTACTCGTTGGTCATTGCTCTCGGGGAACTGCGACAGATCTACGAGGGACTGATCGCCCTACCCGATCTAACCGACCACGAGGCCGTCGACGCAGTGATGAGCCGACTGGGTGACCCTGGAAGTTTCGTGCGGTACTGCGAACTGGAGGCAGACGCTCTGCTTCCAGTCGACAACGACCCTCGAATCCGAGAGTGGGCAAGGTTCTACGAGATCTGCGGTGGCACATCACCGAGTTTCCCCTTGGATCTCGGCGTCGAGGGCGGAAAGCCCGCGCCGCAGGGCGCCGATGTGCGCGTGCTGCTCGACGAGGAGTTGACGGCGACGTTCGACGAGATCTGCCTATCCGCCGGCGGTAGCGTGTTCACCGGAATCCTCACTGCGATGGGACTTTCCGTCCACTCGTACACCGGGCAGTCGACGCTTCCGCTGCAATTTCCGCTTCACATTCGCAAAGATCCGCGTTGGGCCGACGCGATCGGCTGGCTCACCACCAGCGCGCCGATCACGGTCCAGATCACTCCCGATGCGGATTTCGGTGCATCCCTTGCACATACGCACGCGTCGTTCCGAGTTGCGTTGACACTCGAGGGCGTCACCATGGCCCAGGTTCGAGATGCTTTGGGCGACAAGATTCGACGCACGCGCACCGACGTCTTCATGGTGTCGTACATCGATTACCGCAAACTACCCGGCACAGACGATCATGATCTCCTCAACGCCCATCACATCAGCAATGTGACGGTCGCCGACGATGCCCAGTTCTGGATTTCGCGAACGAACCGTGGTCTCTCGCTGCGTTCACGCTTTCCCGATACCGAGACGGCAAACGAAACCATGGTGAATTTCCTCACCGAACTCGACCGGATTCTGAGAGAAGTCTGCGCCCGGGGCGTGACGCCGATCGGAAGTGTCACCGAACAATTGAGAGATTCGAGCGTCGGAGCAGGAACACCGAGGATTTAGGGTCGGCAACGGGCACGAGCAGGCAGAACCTGCTTCCGGGCGTCTCACCTTGCGCACAGCGCATAGAATCGATCAAGTCCGTGTTCGAACCGAACGATTCGTCTTCAGGAGTACGCCCGTGCCCGTTGCCCCCGATCCCTCAACCGCGTTTGCCGAGTTCGCGCATCCCGACCGGTTGGTCTCGACGGAATGGCTCTCGGCGAATCTCGGTGCGCCGGGCCTCAAGGTTGTCGAATCCGACGAAGACGTGTTGTTGTACGACGTCGGCCACATCCCCGGAGCCGTGAAGATCGACTGGCATCTCGACCTCAACGATCCGGTCACCCGCGACTACATCGACGGTGCGAAGTTCGCAGAGTTGATGAACCGCAAGGGCATCGGCCGCGACGACACCGTGGTCATCTACGGCGACAAGAGCAACTGGTGGGCGGCCTACGCACTGTGGGTCTTCACTCTGTTCGGCCACGAGGACGTCCGTCTTCTCGACGGTGGCCGCGATGCGTGGATCGCCGAGAACCGCGACACCGCTTTCGACGTTCCCGACATCACGTCAACGGATTACCCGGTCGTCGAGCGCAACGACGCTCCCATCCGCGCATTCAAGGACGACGTTCTCGCGCACTTGGGCGACGGGCCGCTCATCGACGTGCGATCTCCGCAGGAGTACACCGGCGAGCGCACCCACATGCCCGACTACCCCGAAGAGGGTGCGT
>NZ_LVCT01000202.1:0-6207 GCF_001647205.1 Rhodococcus sp. EPR-134 | reverse complement strand
GGCGACCTGTCGGCCGACGACAACATCGTCGCGTACTGCCGCATCGGTGAGCGTTCCAGTCACACCTGGTTCGTGTTGACTCATCTTCTCGGCTACCCGAACGTTCGTAACTACGACGGTTCATGGACCGAGTGGGGCAATGCCGTGCGCGTCCCGATCGTCCAGGGCGAAGAGCCCGGCGCCGTTCCGTCCTCCGTATCGGCGTCATGAGCGCTCTTCCTTCGGCTCTGGCCGAGATCGTCGACGACTTCGCGGCCGTCGGCGCCTCGGACAAGCTCACCCTTCTTCTCGAGTTCAGCCGAGAGCTGCCGCCGTTGCCGGCGGAGCTCGAGCAGAGCGCGATGGAGCCGGTCCCCGAATGTCAGTCGCCGCTCTTCCTCTCGGTCGACGATTCGGATCGCGACAACGTCCGTCTGTACTTCAGCGCTCCCCCCGAGGCTCCCACGACGCGTGGTTTCGCATCGATCCTCGCGCAGGGGCTCGACGGCCACAGCGCCGACGAGATCCTCGGTGTACCCGACGACTTCTATTCGGCGCTCGGTCTCGCAGAAGCCGTGAGCCCGCTCCGTCTGCGCGGAATGTCGGCCATGCTCGCGCGCATCAAGCGGCACTTGCGGGGCTGAAAACATGGAGTTCACCGAACTGGCCGACTATGCGATTCCGGCCGGCGCACTCGTCGAATGGTTGCCGTGCGCAACCGGGCCCTGGGTTCCGGATCCGCGGCCCGTCTCCTACATTCACGAGGCACATCTCAACCGTTCCGCTGCAGGCGCAGGCGACAAGTCTTGGCTGGGAACAGCTTTCGAGATTTCCGGCCCGCTCGACGTCGATGCGTTCCGAGTCGCTCTCGGCCGGTGGATCGACCGTCACGAAGTTCTGCGCTCGCATACCGTCCTCGAACCCTCGAGCGGCGAGATCACCCGGCACACGGTCCCGCTCGGCGGAATCGACATCGGGGTCGTCAGCCACGGCTACGACGCGTCCAGCCAGGACAACTTCGACCACCTTCACCGCCTGTTCGACGATTACGCGTCCCCGCACAGTTGGCCGTCGTACGTCTTCGCGACGTTGACGCCCCGCGGTGGCGACGGTCCGTTCACCGTGTTCTTCGCGGCGGACCACTCGATCATCGACGGGTTCTCGATCGTGCTGGTCGCTCACGAGATCGCTGCTCTGTACCGCGAGGCCTCGACCGGTAGTGCTGCAAATCTGTTTCCGGTGGGCAGCTACGTCGATTTCGGTGCCGTCGAACGCGAGCAGATGGCCGACATGGAAGCCGAGAAGGCTGCGGTCGAGATCTGGCGAAAGGCTCTCGGCACGGACGGTCTACCCCAGTTCCCGCTACCGATCGGTGACCGTGGAACCGATTCTCAGAACGGCCTGTCGACCTGGCTGCTCGACGCCGACCAGTCCAAGGCCTTCAGTTCGACGTGTGCAGCCACCGGCGTGGGGTACTTCGCCGGACTTCTCGGCGGACTTGCCGCTGTAGGTCGCGAAGTCGCGGGATCCGATCGATTCGAGGTCGTGACGCCAGTTCACACCCGCAGCGCTCAGGAGTGGGCGGGTGCGCTCGGCTGGTTCGTCGGACTGTGCCCGGTCGAGTTCGCCGTTGGATCGGACTGTTCGTTCGGCGACCTCGCGACACGCGCCGCCGAATCCATCGCTTCGGTCAAGCCTGCCGCAGCTGTCCCGTTCGATCGGATCGGTGAGCACCTCGAAACCCCGATCCGACCGCGATTCGTCGTGTCCTACATGGACGTTCGCTTCGTGCCCGAAGCCGCACAGTGGCCCGAATGGAACGCCAGAGCACTTCGAAGCAAGGCATATACGCACGACGTCTACATCTGGATCAACCGCACACCCCAGGGACTCAACCTCGCGGTCAGGTACCCAGGCAACGAGACGGCGAACGCCGCGGTTCACGCCTACGTGGCCGCACTGCGCCGGACCATCGAAGAAATCGTCACCGAACCGGACGCCGCCGCCTCCGACAGCTACTCATCGGTAGTTTTCGAAACCGTTTCCTAAGCCGGAGTGGGCTTTAGCGATCCGGTTACAACCAGCGCCGAAGCGATGCATACACTCCGAAGTGATGCCAATCCCCCGATGGTGAAATCCCAGAGGAATACACCGCGGAGACAGACTATGCGAACCACAGGAGGCTCAGTGCCCAGTCATGCCAGCGCGCACATTACGAAGGTGCTTGTCGCGAACCGCGGTGAAATCGCGGTACGGGTCATCCGGGCGGCCAAGGATGCCGGCTACGGCAGCGTTGCCGTTTACGCCGAGCCCGATGCAGACGCGCAGTTCGTGAAGCTCGCAGACGAGGCATTTGCCCTCGGTGGACAGACGTCCGCCGAGTCCTACCTCGTGTTCGACAAGATCCTCGACGCAGCCAAGAAGTCCGGCGCCGACGCCATCCACCCCGGCTACGGTTTCCTCTCCGAGAACGCCGACTTCGCCCAGGCCGTCATCGACGCGAACCTCATCTGGATCGGTCCGTCACCGCAGTCCATCCGCGACCTCGGCGACAAGGTCACAGCACGCCATATCGCAGAACGCGCGAAGGCGCCGATGGCAGCCGGCACCAAGGATCCCGTCAAGGGCGCCGACGAGGTCGTCGCATTCGCCAAGGAATACGGCGTCCCGGTTGCGATCAAGGCTGCCTTCGGTGGCGGTGGACGCGGCATGAAGGTCGCCCAGACCATCGAGGAAATCCCCGAGCTGTTCGAGTCGGCCACCCGTGAGGCCATCGCAGCCTTCGGTCGCGGCGAGTGCTTCGTCGAGCAGTACCTGGACAAGGCCCGCCACGTCGAGGCTCAGGTCATCGCCGACCAGCACGGCAACGTCGTCGTCGCCGGTACCCGCGACTGCTCGCTGCAGCGTCGCTTCCAGAAGCTCGTCGAAGAGGCTCCCGCTCCCTTCCTGACGGACGACCAGCGTGCACGCATCCACGCATCCGCCAAGGCCATCTGCAAGGAAGCCGGCTACTACGGCGCCGGAACGGTCGAGTACCTGGTTCAGGGCGACACCATCTCCTTCCTCGAGGTCAACACCCGCCTGCAGGTCGAGCACCCCGTCACGGAAGAGACCGCGGGCATCGACCTCGTGCGTCAGCAGTTCCTCATCGCCAACGGCGAAGAACTCTCCATCAAGGAAGATCCCACCCCGCGTGGACACTCCTTCGAGTTCCGCATCAACGGCGAAGACGCCGGCCGCGGCTTCATGCCTGCCCCCGGCCCGGTCTCCGTCTACCGTGAGCCCACGGGCCCCGGCGTTCGCGTCGATTCCGGTGTCGTTGCCGGCGACGTCATCGGCGGACAGTTCGACTCCATGCTCGCCAAGCTCATCGTCACCGGCGCCACCCGCGAAGAAGCCCTCCAGCGGGCATCGCGCGCTCTGGCCGAGTTCGAGATCGACGGCCTCGCGACCGTTCTCCCGTTCCACCGCCACATCGTCGAGAACCCGGCGTTCATCGGTGACGGCGAGAAGTTCGACATCTACACCAAGTGGATCGAAACCGACTGGGTCAACCCCATCGAGCCGTACGCAGGCGCCGGTGCTCCCGTAGACGACGAGGATGAGGCTCTGCCGCGTCAGAACGTCGTCGTCGAGGTCGGTGGACGTCGCGTCGAGGTTTCCCTCCCGGGCCAGTTCTCGCTCGGCAACGGCGGCGGCGCTGCCTCCGGTGCGATCCGCAAGAAGCCGAAGGCGCGCAAGCGCGGCGGCGCCGGCGGAGGTGCAGCATCGGGTGACGCTGTCACGGCTCCGATGCAGGGCACCGTCGTCAAGGTTGCAGTGACCGAAGGCCAGGAAGTCGCAGAAGGCGATCTGATCGCCGTTCTCGAAGCCATGAAGATGGAAAACCCCGTCAACGCGCACAAGGCCGGTGTCGTCACCGGACTGTCCGTCGAGCCGGGTGCAGCAATCACGCAGGGAACGGTTCTCGCAGAACTGAAGTAGGGCCTCCGGCCCCGTGCGCCTTTCCGGTAGTCCCCACTACCGGAAAGGCGCACAGTCGTTTGAGTAGGCTGTAACGATGGCTGACGTCCCCGACATTCGCATCGGCACTGCAGAACGCGAGCAGGCACTCGATCTCCTGAGCGAGCACTTCGCCGCAGGCCGCCTCACCGTCACCGAGTTCGACGAGAGAAGCGGAATCGTCAGTGCCGCAACAACTCGCAGTGAACTCGTTCCGGTGTTCGCCGATCTTCCGGGCAACTACCAAGCGCCCGGCACCGCTCCCCTGTCGATGGTGACGCCTCCCGACGCACCGGCGGAGCGAGGCTTCAACCCCGACTGGTCCGGTCGCGTCATGGCCGTCGTCCCGATTCTCGCGGTGATCCTGTTCTTCGTCACCGGTACCTGGTTGTGGTTCCTCGCGATTCCCCTGGCCGGTGCGCTGCTGTTCGGTACCGACCGGGAACGCAAAGCCAAGCGCCGCCGCGAGCGGGACTCCGACTGATGGAGCCGATCGAGATCAACGCAGGCGGCTGGTATCTACGCGCACTGCGCGCAGACGAGCGTGTGGACGACCGCCCCGCCCTTGCCGATGGTGGTATCACCGACCCCGATTACGTGAGTCAGCGAAGCGCTCAGTGGCACGAAAACAGCGTCTACTCCTGGGCAGTGTGCCAACCCAACACCGGTGAGCTTCTCGCCGAGGTCGTTCTGACGCCTCTCGACTCCACCGCCCTGCTCACCGGCTGGGCCCGCGACGGGCACACCGAGGCGCTCACGACGGCCGCCGACGCCGTCACCAGGTTCGCCGAAGGTGCACTCGGACTCGTCGTCGTCGAGGGGCAGACGAATTGAAGAACAACCGATACTGGCCGTTGGCGATCGCCGTGGTCATTGCCCTGATCATGCTCTTCTCCCCGGGTTCCACCGTCCCGTCGAGCCCGGAGAACACCGACAAGATCACTCACACATTGATGTTCGCGGTATTGGCGATCACCTCGTTGCACGCCCGGATCCCTGCGTGGCTCGCCGCGGTGTGGCTCGTGATTTTTGCTGCGACGTCCGAGGTTCTTCAAGCAGCGCTGCCCATTTCGCGTTCCGGTTCGATCTGGGACGGCAGCGCCGACCTGCTCGGCATCGCCATCGGGATCGGTATCGTCAGCCTCGTGACGAGGCGACGAACTTCCCGCCGAGACGAGCCGAGCAGGTCCTGATCAGCTGAGCAGGTTGCTCCGCAATTGGTCCTGGGTCGACGCGTCGATCTTCAAGCCGTCGGTGAAGTAGGCCTCGATGGATCCGTGTACCTGCGCGAGCTCTGCCATCGACGCCTCCAGGTACTCGCGCCTGACACCGAGGACACCCTCGAGCAGGGTCGGGTCGATCCCCTTGGCCTCGAATCGCTCGAGGAGCGGCGCGAACATCGGCAACAAAATCTTGTTGGTTTCGAGGTAGTCCGCGAAGACCGCGTCCTCGGAGGCACCCAGGAACAGCAGTAACGCGGCCGCTGCCCAACCCGTGCGATCCTTGCCCGTGGTGCAGTGAATGAGTGCCGGCGAGCTGGGCGGCTGCGCCAAGTCGACGAACAGTTGCCGGTACGACGCGACCGCACTCGGCAAGGTCACGAAATCGCGGTAACTTCCCTGAAAGTACTCGAGCGCCTGGCCGCTGCCCAACGCTTCGGCAGCAAACGCCGGGTCGGCGATCATCTGCTGCATCTGAGCCGGAATGGCGCGATACTGCTTGTCCGCCAATACGTCCAGGCCGATTTCTCGGATACCGTCCGGCGTCAGATCCGGTGCCGTCTCGCGTTCGGATTCGGTGCGCAGATCGTAGATCGTGACGATGCCCAGATCGGCGAGGGTCTGTGCGCCGTCCGCACTGAGCGATGCCAGATCGGTGGAACGAAACACGCTCCCGGTGCGGACGGTGCCACCGAAGCTCGATTCGGGGCCACCGATGTCTCGGAGGTTCGCCAGGGACGGTACGACGGAAGACAGCTTCGGAGTATCGGTCATACCTGAGAATGTATCGGTCGCCGAGAAACCGTGATCGGGGAAGAGCAGCCGGAGAAATAAGATCGAGACACATCATCTCCCGTAATTGCTGCGCTACAGATCCGTAACATGCTCAAGTAATCCTGTGGACATGCCTACAACGAATTCCAGTGGTCTCGGAGCCTTCGATGCGCTCGGTGACCACCAGGCAGTCGCGGCGCTGCTCGAGTGTTGCCATTCCGCCGTGTGGGCA
>NZ_LVCT01000201.1:0-2794 GCF_001647205.1 Rhodococcus sp. EPR-134 | reverse complement strand
GAGTTCAGTGGTCTTCGACGAGGCGCAACAGATCAAGAACCCCGCTTCCCTCGCCGCGAAAGCAGCAATGCAGTTGTCGGCGGACGTCAAGGTAGCGATGACCGGCACGCCGGTGGAGAACCGCCTCGAAGAATTGTGGTCACTCTTTCGCGTCGCCAACCCCGACGTCCTCGGAACTCGCGCACGGTTTCGTCAACGCTTTGCCGTCCCGATCGAATCCGGTCGATCGGCCACCGCGGCGACCAGACTTGCCGCGGTGATCGATCCTTTCATTCTGCGCAGAACCAAAGACATAGTGGCCAAGGATCTTCCGCCCAAACAGTTCTCCACGGTCTCGTGCACTCTGACGTCGGAACAGGCGCGCATCTACCGGTCGGCAGTTGCCGATGCGTTCGACTCCGGATTGGGCACGGGAATCGCCCGGCGTGGCAACATCCTTGCGCTTCTGACCACTCTCAAGCAGGTATGCAATCACCCGGCGCAGGTCACCGGCGATACGGACGACCTCTACGGAAGATCCGGAAAGCTCGACCGCGCAACGGAAATGATCGCCGAGATCGTCGACGACGGCGATCGCGCGCTGATATTCACGCAGTACCGGACGATGGGCGAGATGCTCTCGCGACACCTGGGAGCCGAACTGGGTATCGGTGCCGTGCCTTTCCTCCACGGCGGCCTGAACACCGACAAACGAGACGCGATGGTCGACGCGTTCCAGAACGAGACGGATTCACCACCGGTTCTGATTCTGAGCTTGCGCGCCGCCGGCTTCGGCCTCAACCTCACGCGCGCAAGTCATGTCGTGCACTACGACCGGTGGTGGAACCCAGCCGTCGAGGATCAAGCAACCGACCGGGCACACCGCATCGGCCAGAAACGCACCGTCAACGTCCACACCTTGGTGACGGGCGGTACCGTGGAGGATCACATAGCAGCGATGCACGAGTCCAAACGAGTTGTGGCCGATGCTGTCTCCGGGAACGTCGAGGCCGCGCTGGCCGATCTCCCCGACACCGAACTGCGTGAACTTCTCGAACTCGACGGCGCGGTGATCATCTGATGGCCAACGAATTCGGCGTCACCGCTTGGGGTCGAGCGTGGCTGCGCACGGTGGAGCGGACCGCGGCGTCCGGTCCGAACCCGTCCCTGCCGACGGCTCGCACCCTGGCACGCAACGGTTCCGTGGAGTTCACCGTCGTCTCGTCGGGGACCGTCGTCGCCGAAGTGAGCACCAAGGCAAAAACTTCGTCAGTGACGATTGGTGTCCCGCTCTGGACCAAATCCGAGATCGCTGCAGTGAAGAGCCTTCTCCGTTCGGCTGGAAAGGCGAACAGATCCGTCTCCACCGGCGAACTGCCGGACAGCATCGTCACCGAACTGCAGGCTCGAAATATCGCAGTAGCCGTTGATCTTTCGGAGTGCACTGCCAGCTGCGACTGCTCAGGTAGACGCTCGCCGTGCGTTCACCATCTCGCCGCGATCTACGCCCTCGCCGGGCGAATCGACGAGGAACCTGCACTTGCGGTGACGTTACGGAGTGCACCGGTCAAGGCTGGAAAGAAGTCGACATCCGCACATTCACCGGAGTGGATCCCTTTGAGTGATATCGACATTCGCTCGTTCTACGGGGACTGATCTTCTCAGTCGGTACCGAGCGGATCGATGGTCAGGGCGAGCGTCGCGATCAGCACACCCATAACGCCCATCGCCGCAGTGTCGAAGACCCTTCCACGCACCGCGAGCAACCCCACACGGTTCTCGGGAACGAACCACCGAGCGGCAGCTCCGATGATGACGGCAACACCGAAGACGAGGGCGCCGCGGCGCCACCGGTCGGCCAGCACGAGAACAACCGCTGCCGCGATCACGGCAAGGACCGCGAGCATGGGCAGATTCTTCTTCGCGAGGCCGACCAGTGAGGACATCGGACTCAGGCCTCGGCCAGAACCCGCTCGGCGCGTTCGACCACGTTGGTGATCAGGAACGCGCGGGTCAGCGGTCCGACACCACCGGGGTTGGGTGAGACGAAGCCGGCGACCTCGCTGACGTCGGCTGCGACGTCGCCGCGCAGGCCGTCGTCGGTGCGACTGACGCCGACGTCGAGGACCGCCGCTCCGGGCTTGACCATGTCTGCGGTGATGAGGCCGGGAACGCCGGCGGCAGCGACGATGATGTCGGCGCGGCGAACCTCGGCCGCGAGATCGCGGGTACCGGTGTGGCAGAGCGTGACCGTCGCGTTCTCGCTACGACGCGTCAGCAGCAATCCGATCGGGCGACCGACTGTGACGCCTCGTCCGACTACCACCACGTGTGCGCCCGCAATAGGGACCTCGTAGCGGCGCAGGAGATGCAGGATTCCACGCGGGGTGCACGGCAGCGGGGCTTCCTTGCCCAACACCAGTCGACCGAGGTTGACCGGGTGCAAGCCGTCGGCGTCCTTGTCGGGGTCGATGCGCTCGAGGGCTGCGTTCTCGTCAAGGTGCTTGGGAAGCGGCAACTGCACGATGTAGCCGGTGCACTCGGGATTGGCATTGAGCTCGTCGATCGTCGCGTTGAGCTGCTCCTGCGTGATGTCGGCAGGCAGGTCGCGTCGCAAAGAATTGATACCGACCTTGGCGCAGTCGTTGTGCTTGCCGCGCACGTAAGCCGCGGATCCGGGGTCGTCGCCCACCAGGATGGTGCCCAAGCCGGGTGTGATGCCCTCTGCCTTCAGAGCGCTCACCCGCACCTTCAGGTCTTCGAAGATTTCGTCGCGGGTAGCTTTGCCGTCGAGGATCGTTGCAGTCACGGCGAC
>NZ_LVCT01000200.1:0-1276 GCF_001647205.1 Rhodococcus sp. EPR-134 | reverse complement strand
AGGTCTCTTCCGGGGTTCATGGTGCCGTCGGTGGTGGTGGTGTTGGGGGAGTTTCCGGTGACGGTGCATGGGAAGTTGGACCGTAAAGCCCTCCCGGACACCGATTTTGCGAGCGCTGCATATCGGATTCCTGCCACTCCTGCCGAAATCGGAATCGCCCGTGCTGTTGCCGACGTTCTCGGTCTCGACCAGGTGGGTGCCGACGACAGTTTCTTCGAACTCGGCGGGGATTCCCTCAGCGCCACTCGAGTCATCGCCCGCATCAACGCCGCATTGCACACCAATATGGGGGTCAATGCACTGTTCGACGCCCCCGTGGTCGCGGACCTGGCGGCCTCGATAGATCCAATCGACTCCGCGCCGGGCGAGCCTGGACCCGAGGAAGCTACTCGTGTGCCCCTCACGAGTAGGGCACGGCCAGAACGTATTCCGCTGTCGTTCGCGCAATCGCGGATGTGGTTCGTCAACCAGTTCGACACGTCGTCTCCGCTCTACAACATCCCCGTCGCACTACAACTGGACGGGTTCCTGGATTCGGGTGCGCTCCAAGCCGCGCTGGGTGATGTGGTGGAACGGCACGAATCTCTTCGAACGATCTTTCCTGCGTCCGCAGACGGGCCCTACCAGGTGATCGCCGAACCCGCGGTCGCTGCTCCTCGAATCCATCCCGTGCCGATTCCCGGCGAGGGGCTTTTCACGGACTTGCACGCGTTCTTCGACATCGGATTCGATGTGTCCGAAGAGTTCCCGCTGCACGTGAGGTTACTCCGAACCGGACCGGAGCAGCATGTACTCGCGATCGTTGTTCACCACATCGCCGCAGACGGCTTCTCGATGGCACCACTGGCACGCGACCTGATGAGTGCATATACCGCGCGCACGCAAGGTCGGAGCCCGGACTGGGTGCCGCTGCCGATTCAGTACGCCGACTACACCCTCTGGCAGCGTGAGATCGTCGACGCAGACGTTGGTCCGGAAACTTCGCCCTCCGCCGAATTCGATTATTGGACAGCGAAGCTGTCGGGTATTCCGGACGTCTTGCCGCTCCCTCTCGATAGACCACGAACCTCGAAACGGTCTGCCGAGGGCGCGGTGGTTTCGATGGACTTCTCGCCCGAGATCCATCGAGCTTTGAACGAACTCGCACACCAGAACGGTTCGTCTCTGTTCATGGTGATGCATGCGGCTCTGGCGGTATTGCTGGCACGGCTCACTACAGCGGACGACGTAGTGATCGGGACTCCGGTCGCAGGTCGCGGTGCATCGGTGTTCGACG
>NZ_LVCT01000199.1:0-239 GCF_001647205.1 Rhodococcus sp. EPR-134 | reverse complement strand
GACCATGCAGACATCCCCTTCGAGAGGTTGGTGGATTACCTCTCGCCCGACCGTTCCACCGAGCATTCACCTCTGTTTCAGGTACTCCTCGAATTCCAGACCGATACTGGACTGCGCTTCGACTTGCCGGAACTGACGGTTCGCTCGCTCGACGTCGATCTCGCGGTTGCGAAATTCGACTTGCAACTGAGTGTGATGGAGCACGTCGACGAGCACGGTGAGCCCGCTGGTATCAGCGC
>NZ_LVCT01000198.1:0-2916 GCF_001647205.1 Rhodococcus sp. EPR-134 | reverse complement strand
GGTGGTCGTCGGTGATATCGACATGATTCTGGCCGGCGAACTCAGCGGGGTGCTGGTTGCGCCCACGCCCTCCGGCGCCGGAACAGACGAGGATTCGTTGTCGGATCTCTTCGATCGCACGGCGCTGACGTCCGGTGATGCCGTGGCGGTGCGCTGCGGCGGATTGTCGGTTACCTACCGCGAACTCGACGAGCGAGCAAACCGCCTCGCTCGACTGTTGGTGGCGCAGGGGGTGGGGCCGGAAACCTTGGTGGCAGTCGCGATGGCCCGCTCGATCGACCTGATGGTGGCATTGCTGGCGGTGGTGAAGGCGGGTGGCGGATACGTACCGGTGGACTCGACTTCTCCGGTAAACCGGGTGGACTTCGTGGTGCGTGACGCCCGGCCGAAGTGTGTGCTGACCACTCGGGCCGACGGCGACTACATACGAGACAGTGACGCAATTGCAGGCAGCGAGATTCCAGTGATTGCGGTAGACGACCCGGTAATTCTCGATGCGCTGCACAGGTTTTCTCCGCTTGCGGTGACCGACCGAGATCGGCTGCTACCGCTCCGGCCCGAATCGGTGGCCTACGTGATCTACACCTCGGGGTCCACCGGGCGCCCGAAGGGGGTTCAGGTTTCTCACCGCAGCGTAGTGACGTTGCTGGCAAACACCAGAGCGCTCTTCGGCTTCGACAGCGGCGATGTGTGGACGATGTTCCATTCGGAGGCATTCGACTTCTCGGTCTGGGAAATGTGGGGCGCACTCGCACACGGTGGCCGACTGGTACTGGTCGACTACTTCACGGCCCGTTCACCAGAGGCATTCCTCGAATTGCTACGGCACGAACGTGTCACGGTGCTCAATCAAACTCCTACTGCCTTCTATCAATTGGCGGAAGCCGACCGGCTTGCCGGGGGTGCGGCCCTGTCATTGCGCTACGTGATCTTCGGCGGAGAAGCGCTCGACTTCGGACAGTTGACGCGCTGGTACGCCCGTCGCGGGACTTCGTCACCAGATCTGGTCAACATGTACGGCATCACGGAGACCACTGTGCACGTCAGCCATTTACCGCTCGATCGTGTGCTGGTGCGTCAACGATCGGCCTCGGTGATTGGTCGGGCGTTACCCGGATTGCGTGTGTATGTGTTGGATCAGCGGTTGCACCCGGTGCCGCCCGGTGTGGTGGGTGAACTGTATGTCTCCGGTGATCAGGTTTCACGCGGATACCTCGGCCGGTTCGGTCTGACGTCCGCGCGGTTCATTCCCGACCTCGCGGTCAGTGGTGCGCGTATGTATCGATCCGGTGACCTGGGGCGCTGGAACGACAGCGGGCAGCTGGAGTACCTCGGACGAAACGATCTGCAGGTGCAGGTGAAGGGGTACCGAATCGAACTCGGCGAGGTGGAGGCTGCACTGCTCTCCGGAGTGGGCGTGTCTCAGTCGGCGGTGGTAGCCCGCAGAGACCGGTTGGTGGGCTACGTGGTGCCGGAGTCCGGTGCCACTATCTCTCCGGCGGCGTTGCTCGAGTATGTCTCACAGAGGTTGGCGCCCCACATGGTCCCCGCTGTCGTGACGGTTCTCGAGGGTTTGCCGCTGACGGTGAACGGAAAGCTCGACCGGAATGCATTGCCTGAACCTGACTTCGGGCGACAGGCAACCGTAAGTCGTGGCCCCGCGTCCGCGACGGAAAACATCCTTGCGAGTCTGTTCGCCGAAGTTCTGGGACTCGAGGAGGTGGGGGTCGACGATTCGTTCTTTACTCTCGGCGGTGACTCGATCATGTCCATCCAGTTGGTGACGCGCGCCAGGTCTGCCGGAGTTCTGATCACACCGCGCGAGGTGTTCGAACGCAAAACTGTTGCGGCGCTGTCCGAGACGGCCGGAACGGCTGGCAACCGTGTCGTCGTCGACGAATTACCTGGCGGCGGCGTCGGTGAGATCGAATTGACGCCGATCGTCGAATGGATGCTTGACCGTGGTGGAGATTTTCGCCGGTACTCCCAATCTGTTCTGCTCTCGGTTCCTGCCACGCTCGACGAGGTCACGCTGACACTGGCCATGCAGGATGTGCTGGACCACCACGACATCCTCCGCGCGGGCATCCGGGCGACGCATCATCCTGAATCCGCTCGGCGGATGGACGTTGCGCCTGTAGGTACGGTGCGGGCGGAGACCGTCGTACGCCACGTGAGCCTCGGGGGTTCTGCCGCGGAGACGGTCTCGACAGAACTCGACGCAGCTCTGGGGCGGCTCGACCCGGAGGCAGGTGTGATGGTGCAGGCAGTCCTGCTCGACACCGACGGGCAGATTCAAAAGGACCGGCAGAGCCTGAGACGGTTGCTACTGGTAGCGCACCATCTGGTGACGGACGGTGTTTCCTGGCGAATCCTGATCCCCGATCTTGCACTTGCCTGTGCGCAGGTGCAGTCAGGCGTCGACCCGTCACTTGCTCCGGTCGGAACCTCGATGCGTCGATGGGCACATGGCCTCGTCGACGCCGCGCGCGAGCCGGATCGGGTCGCTGAAATCGACTATTGGCGAGAGGTGCTCGAGGGCCCGGATCCGACTCTGGGTGTGCGCGCCCTGACGAAGAGGGACACCGCCTCGGCCACCATTGACATCGAAGTACGAGTTCCCACGGGATTGACCGAGGCCGTGTCGACGACAGTTCCGCAGGCGATTCACGGGAGCGTCGAGGACGGATTGTTGACGGCTTTGGCACTTGCGATGGTCCGCTGGCGCATGGACCGCGGCATCGACAATCCGGAGACATTGATCAGTCTCGAGGGGCACGGACGCGAGGAACAGGTGGTTCCCGGGGCAGATCTTGCTCGCACGGTGGGATGGTTCACGACGATCTTCCCGGTGCGGATCGATCTGAGCGGAGTGGATCCGGTTGACGCCTTCGCCGGCGGCCCGGCTGCCGGCGT
>NZ_LVCT01000197.1:0-47485 GCF_001647205.1 Rhodococcus sp. EPR-134 | reverse complement strand
CACTCTTTCGCAACTTCCGGTGCCTCAGATCAGCTTCAACTACCTCGGACGCGTCGGTGGATCCGACGCCGACGCTTCAGCGGGATGGGTACCGATCCGTGACGAGGACCTGCGGACGGTTGCGGCCGTCGATCTCCCACTCGCCAGCGTCCTCGAGGTCAACGTGATGACGGTCGACAGCGATACCGAGGACGGTCCGCAGCTCGTTGCCGGCTGGACGTTCCCACCGGACATTCTGGGTGCGGACGACGTTCGGCAACTGGGGCAGTGGTGGCTCGACGCACTGGCCGGGCTCGCAGAGTTCGCGGCGGGCGGCGGCGGATTCACACCCTCGGACTTCGATCTGGTCGATCTTAGACAGGAGGCGATCGACGACCTCGAAAGTCGGTGTCCTGACCTGAGCGATGTCTGGCCACTCTCTCCACTGCAAGCGGGGTTGTTGTTCCACGCCGAATTGGCCGAACGATCGGTCGACGCATACCTCGTACAAGTGGCTCTCGATCTAGCCGGCGCAGTCGATTCGGAGCGCCTGCGCCGCGCCGCCGACGCGCTGCTCGGCCGGCATGAGAACCTGCGTACCGCCTTCCTTCACAGCGCCGACGGCCGTGCCGTCCAGGTGGTCCGAAGCAACGTGGCAGCGCCGTGGCAGGAAATCGACCTCACTGGTGCACCAGATCAGGAAAATGATCGAGCGCTGGCCGAGGACCGAGCGCGCCCGTTCGACATGGCACGGGCGCCGTTGATCCGATTCACCCTGATCGCTCTCGCCCCCGAAAAGTTCACGCTCGTGCTCACCAATCATCACATCCTTCTGGACGGCTGGTCCATGCCCCTGCTGATCCGGGAATTGGCGACGCTCTATGCCGCCGACGGTCAAGTGGCGGCCTTGCCTCACGCGCGCGCGTATCGCGACTATCTGACCTGGATGAGCCGCCGCGATCAGCAAGCTTCCCGAGCTGTGTGGGCGAGGATGCTGAGCGGAGTCGAAGGACCGACGCTGTTGGCTCCAGCGGTTCGATCGCGTCGACTCTCCACCATGGCGGCCGAGTGGGTGTTCGATCTGGACGAGGAATTCACAACCTCACTTCGCGGGATGGCGCGTGAACTCGGGCTGACGATCAACACGATTGTTCAGGCATCGTGGGGGATCGTCCTTGCTGCACTGACCGGGAGAGACGATGTGGTGTTCGGAGCGACGGTGTCGGGTCGACCTCCCGAGCTGACCGGGATCGAAACCATGGTCGGGCTGTTCATCAACACAATTCCGGTCCGAATCACGCTGCGCCCGAGTGAAAGTATCGGCACACTCCTCGCGCGGATCCAGGCCGAGCAAGCAGAGCTGTCGGATCACCACTGTCTCGGGCTTTCCGAGATCCACGTAGGCGCGGGGCCGGAGATCGGATTCGACACGTTGACTGTCTTCGAATCGTATCCCGTTGACCGTCAGGGGCTTTCGTCCGATGCCGATATTGCGGGGGTCCGGATCACCGATGTCGAAGCCAAGGACGCTGCCCACTACCCGCTCAGCCTCGTAGCATCGGTCGACACCAGGCTCCGCCTGAAATTCGAGTACATACCCGAGGTTTTCGGTGCCGCCGACATCGAAGAGATCGCCGGACGACTGCGGCGCGTACTCGAAGCGTGTACCCAGCCGGATCGCCCCTTGGCTGTGGTGTCGGTGCTCGCAGTCTCCGAACATGCTGAATTGGTGCCAGTCCGTGGCACGGCCGGCGGGTCGTCGCGCGTCTTCCCGGAGATCTTCGACGAGGCAGCCCAGCGTGATCCGAACGCACCGGCCGTGGAATCGGCGGACGGCAGCATGACCTACGGCGAGCTGGACATCCTCTCCAATCGCATTGCTCGCATGCTCGTCTCGCACGGCCTGGGAACCGAGGACTATGTAGCGGTCGGTATCCCACGTTCTCTCGCGTCCGTGGTGTCGATACTTGCCGTCGCCAAGACAGGCGCTGCGTTCGTGCCGATCGATCCCGACTATCCGGACGAGCGGATCAATCACATGCTGATCGATTCGAAGGTCAGCTTCGGATTGACCACCACCGCGGGCCGAGATCGATTGCCCGATATCGCGGAGTGGCTGATTATCGACGATCCGCATTTCACGAAGAAGTGCGAGGGATTCTCGGGGAGCCCGTTGACCGACAACGACCGACTCCGTCCGATCGGGTTGGATTCAGCTGCCTACGTGGTCTACACCTCGGGGTCGACCGGCGTGCCCAAGGGCGTCGTGGTCACGCAGCGAGGGCTCGGCAACTTCGCCCGAGACCAGCTCGAACGCTACGGCGCAACTCCACAATCACGCACGCTGCACTTCTCCACTCCGAGTTTCGACGGGTCGCTCTTCGAATATCTGCAGGCTTTCGGAGCCGGGGCGACGATGGTTATCGCTCCACCCGGGATCTACGGGGGCGAGGACCTGGCGCAACTTCTGGCAGAGCACGCCGTCACGCACGCGTTCGTCACCACGGCGGCATTGGCATCGGTGGACCCGGCTGGGCTGGAACAACTTTCGGAAGTCGTATTCGGGGGCGAGGCGTGCCCGCCCGACCTCGTCGCTCGCTGGGCACCTGGCCGCCGCCTGTACAACGCGTACGGACCGACCGAAGCAACGATCATGTCCAACGTCAGCCCGCCGATGACCGCCGGAGAACCAATCACCATCGGTGGACCCGTCAGGGGCGTCAGCGAACTGGTGCTCGACACTCGACTTCAAGCGGTTCCCGTCGGGGTCCCCGGCGAGCTGTACCTGGCCGGACCAGGCGTGGCACGGGGATATCACCGAAGGGCGGGGTTGACGGCAGAACGCTTTGTTGCCAACCCGGCTGACCCAGGAACGCGGATGTACCGCACCGGCGACATCGTGCGATGGACGGCGGACATGTGTGTCGAGTACGTCGGGCGAAGCGACTTCCAGGTCAAGGTTCGAGGCTTCCGTGTCGAACTCGGTGAGATCGACAGTGTGCTCATGTCGGAGCCCAACGTCGGTTTTGCCGTTACGGTCGCCGATTCCGCCCCCACCGGAGACACCCGACTCGTGTCGTACGTCGTGCCCACGGCGGGTCGACTGGACACCAGGATCCTGAGTCGCGCCGTGGCCCGGCGCTTGCCTTCGCACATGGTGCCTGCCGTTCTCACGGTGCTGGAGAACATTCCGTTGACCGCTGTCGGAAAAGTCGACCGTTCGGCGTTGCCAAGACCCGAAATCGAGACGACCACAGGGGATTTCCGTCCCCCGGTCGGCCCGGTCGAACAGGCAGTGTCGGACGTGTTCGGCGAGGTGCTCGGCCTCGAACGAGTCGGTACCGACATCAGTTTCTTCGAGCTCGGTGGAAATTCTCTGAGCGCCACTTCGGTCGCGGCGAGGCTACGGGCGGTGCTCGGAGCTACCGTAGGCGTGCGGGATCTGTTCGAGACGCCGACGGTGGCCGAGTTGGCTACGGTGATCGGCCAGTCGGTTGCCGAAGGGTCGGAGCGACTGGGACCGCGCCCCCGACCCGACAACATCCAATTGTCGTTTGCTCAGCAGCGGATGTGGTTCGTCAATCAACTCGACACCAGTTCTCCTGCATACAACATTCCGCTCGTGGTGCGGTTGAGCGGTGAACTCGACAAACCGGCCTTGAGATCAGCGATGTCCGATGTCATCGCCCGCCACGAATCGCTGCGAACGATGTTCCCGGTCCACGGTGACGGACCGGTCCAGCACATCCTGCCCACCGAGAGCGCCGAGCTGCCGCAACTGACCGAGACATCGGTGACCGACGAACATCATCTCCGTGACGAGCTTGCCCGGATGGTCTCGGCCGGTTTCGACGTCGCCGCACGAATTCCCCTGCGGGCAGCGTTGTTCACCATCGATGAGCGCGAACACGTGCTTGCCGTAGTGGTGCACCACATCTCGGCTGACGGCTTCTCGATGTCTCCGTTGACCCGAGACGTGACGATTGCATACGAGGCCCACGCGTACGGCGGGGATCCCCAGTGGACGCCGCTTCCAGTCCAGTACGCCGACTTTGCGCTCTGGCAACGGGAGATTCTGGGCTCAGTCGACGACCCCGGGTCGGTGATCAGTGAGCAGTTGGCTTACTGGCGACGTGCACTGTCAGGTGCTCCCGACCTCTTGGAACTTCCGCTCGATCGAGACCGGCCGACGCAACAGAGTTTTCACGGCTCGCGGATTCACTTCTCGATCAGCAGTGATCTTCACCGCCGTATTCTGAACGTGTCGCGGCAGCACGAGTCCACTGCATTCATGACTGTGCATGCAGCGCTCGCGCTCTTGCTGGCACGTTTGGGCAGCACCGACGACATCGTGATCGGCACGCCGATCGCCGGCCGGGGAGATCGTGCCCTCGATGATCTGGTCGGCATGTTCGTCGGCACGCTCGCACTGCGCACACAGGTGGATCCGGCTCGATCGTTCCGCGAGTTGGTTGAGCATTGCCGCGAAGTCGACCTCGCCGCGTTCGCTCATTCCGACGTGCCCTTCGAGCGGGTAGTGGACGCGGTCGGGCCGAAACGGTCGAGCGCTTATGCACCGATTTCCTCGGTGTCGCTGGAATTCCAGAACAACAAACGACCGATTCTGAAGCTACCGGGACTGGAAGTCCGCGGGATCGACCCTGAACTCGAGGTAGTGAAGGTAGACCTGGAATTCCTTCTGGCCGAGGAGTACGACGATCGCGGTGAACCGGGAGGGATGAGCGGAGCCGTCGACTTTGCCACTGATCTCTTCGACCCCGGTACGGTCGGCGGTTTTGCCGACATGTTCGTTCGTGTGCTCGAGGCCGTGACCCGGAATCCGCAGGTACCGATCGGTGACATCGACCTACTCGGCGATCTCGAACGTCGCGAGTTGACGCCGGCGCATGGGCTCCCCGAAGTACCTCCGAAATTGTGGCCTGAGTTGTTGGCGGACGCCGTGGCGATCGATCCTGACTCGGTGGCCCTGTCGCTCGAGAACCGGCAGCTCAGTTATCGCGACCTGGACGAGTGGTCGAATCGTGTTGCCCGGGAGTTGTGCGGTCGCGGTGTGGGCCCGGAGACCTTCGTGGCACTGGGAATGCCTCGTTCGATCGAATCGGTGGTGGCGATCTGGTCGGTGACCAAAGCCGGAGCGGCTTTTGTGCCTGTCGATCCGGCCTATCCGCGCGAGCGCGTCGAATACATGCTCGCCGATTGCCGAGCCTCGCTCGGTTTGACTGTTCAGACCAGCCGAACTCACCTACCCGACGTTGTTCCCTGGCTGGAACTCGACGACCCACACTTCGCCCGGCGGGTAGCCGCGCTGTCGCCGGAACCGATCACCGATGACGATCGAACCGGTGAACTGAACCTCGATCATCCGGCCTACCTGATCTACACCTCGGGATCTACCGGGAAACCCAAGGGAGTGAACATTACTCATCGAGGTTTGGCGAGCTTCACGGCCGAAACTCGTGAGAGGTTCGAGGTCACTCACGACTCTCATGTCTCTCAGTTGGCATCGCCGAGTTTCGACGCTTCCATCTTCGAGTTGACGATGGCATTCAGCGCCTCGGCGCAAGTCGTGATCGTTCCGCCTGCTGTGTACGGTGGCGCCGAATTGGCCGATGTTTTCCGGCGCGAGCAGGTCACTCATGCCACCATTACACCGACCGCGCTGGCGGCGTTGGGTGACAACGGTTTCGAGGCGCTTCGTGTTCTCGATCTGGTGGGCGAGGCCTGCCCGCCGGAGGTCGTCGCGCAATGGGCGCCGGGTCGGAGGCTGCACAACGGCTACGGCCCGACTGAAACCACCGTGCAGGCGAGCGTCAGCGATTCGATGAAACCCGGTGCGGGAGTGAACATCGGCTCGCCGGCAGTGGGCTTCGGCTTCCTGGTGCTGGACGAGCGTTTGCAGCCCGTCCCGGTGGGCGTGCCGGGGGAGTTGTACATCATCGGTCCAGGTATGGCACGTGGGTACCATAATCGGGCGTCGCTCACGTCGGAACGATTTGTCGCGTGCTCGTACGGGTCGCCGGGGCGCCGGATGTACCGCACCGGAGATGTCGTGCGTTGGCGTGAATCCGGCGGTGACAGTGCCAAAATCGTTGGCTCCGGCGATGGAGTGCATCACACGCTCGAATACATCGGGCGCAGCGACTTCCAGGTCAAAGTCCGTGGTTTTCGGATCGAACTCGGGGAAATCGATGCAGTTCTCTCACGCCATCCGTCGGTGGACTTCGCCGCGACTGTCGGCCACACGGGACCGTCGGGTGAAACGGTCCTGGTGTCGTACGTGCGTGCGTCAGCTGCCGACGCCACCGGCACCGACGAGATACGGGCGTACGCAGCCGACCGACTACCCTCGCACATGGTTCCGTCGGCAGTGGTGCTTCTCGATCGGATTCCGATGACACCGGTGGGCAAGCTCGACCGAAAGGCCTTACCGGAACCCGAATTCGGTTCGGCTGCAGCCGAGTTCCGCGAGCCGGTCACCGACACCGAGCGCGCCGTGGTCGACTCGTTCGTCGAGGTTCTGGGTGTCGACCGGGTGAGCACTACCGACAGCTTCTTCGACCTGGGCGGGTCCTCCCTGGTGGCCACCCGAATCGTCAGCGCACTGCACTCTCGTTTCCGACGGAGAATCCCGCTTCAGTGGATGTTCCTCGACCCGACACCCGCTGGAATCGCTCGACGCCTCGACATGCCGACAGCCGACGCCGGTATGGAAGAGCTTCTCGCCGTGGTTGTTCCACTGCGGACGAAAGGGACTGGGCGACCGCTGTTCTGTGTGCACCCCGGTATCGGCCTGTCCTGGGGGTATGCCGGCTTGGTGCGGTATCTGCCCGAGGACAGACCCGTGTACGGACTTCAGCTCCCCGCTCTCAGCGACGACGGTGACTATCAGTCGATCGAACAGTTGGCGCATCGCTACGTCGAAGAGGTGGAGGCCGTTTCGCCGGACGGGCCGTACGACTTGCTCGGGTGGTCCCTTGGCGGAGTCATCGCGCACGCCATGGCCGTCGAATTGCAATCGTCCGGCCGCGACGTCGCCACACTGGCGATGATGGACAGCTACCCCGACAACGGCGATGCCCCTGCGTCAGCCGAACTCGACGTCCGAGACATACTGCGAGGACTCGGCCTCGAGATCGAGACCGACCGAGGTCTGACCTTCGACGAGGCGGCGGCCGTGTTGGCCCGGAGGCTCGGGCCCGAGACGGGAGTCGACGGTCGGGACCTCGAACGGATTGCCCGAGGGTACAAGACTTCGCAGAGAATCACGCACCAGTTCGTTCCCCAGGTCTACGAAGGAGATCTGCTGATCTTCCTGGCATCCGGAGAAGACGACACGATTCCGCGCGACAGGTCGCCGCAGGAATGGAGCCCACTCGTTACGGGCCGGATCGTGGAGGTGCCCGTGCGCTGCGAACACAACGAGATGATCGAACCTCCGGCCATGGCGGTCATCGGACCGGAGCTCGCCCGGGTGCTCTCGATGTTTTCCGGATACCCCGAACGGGCATGACAACTTCAAGCCACCAAGCCGCACGCCCGCGAAGCGAGCGCCACCGAGCTGTTGCCGGGCACCGCAATCGAGCACGAGGAGCGGCAATGAGAAGAATCGGACGTACTCGGGCAATGCTTGTCGTCGCCCTCGTCGCGTGGACGGGACTGTTCGGCGAAGCAGCGTTGGCCTCGGCTGACCCGGCCCCGACATCCCCTTCAAGCGGTTCAGCTCTCGATCACGTCGAGGAGATCAACGCCCGTCAGCTGACTATGTACGTCTACTCGGCTGCGATGGACAAGGTGATTCCGCTCGAGGTGATTCGGCCGGCAGACACAAGTGCGCCCCGGCCGACCCTCTATCTACTCAATGGCGCCGGCGGAGGCGAGGACACGGCGACGTGGCAGACACGGACAGACGTCGTCGACTTCTTCGGCGACAAGAACGTCAACGTCGTCAACCCGATCGGCGGTGCCTACAGCTACTACACCGACTGGGAGAAGCCCGATCCTGTTCTCGGACTGAACAAGTGGACCACATTTCTCACCCAGGAGTTGCCACCGATCGTCGATGCCACGCTCGGGACTACGGGTACGAATGCCGTTGCCGGATTGTCGATGGCAGGTACCTCGGTTCTGAGCCTGGCCGAGGCGGCGCCATCCGTTTACCGTGCCGTCGGTGCTTTCAGCGGGTGTGCCGAGACGAGTACTCAACCCGGTCAGGACTACGTGAGATTCGTGGTCGGATTCCGCGGCGGCAACGTGGACAACATGTGGGGTCCTCCCGGCGGTCCGGGCTGGGTAGCCAACGATCCTGTGGTCAACGCCGAGAGATTGCGGGGGGTCGACCTCTACATCAGCAATGGATCGGGCCTGCCCGGCCCACACGAGAATCTGGGCGGACCGATGGTCAACGGCGACCTCGGCGTTCTGGCGAACCAGGTGATCGTGGGTGGAGTCATCGAGGCCGGGACGAACCAGTGCACCCAGCGTTTGGCCGAGCGGCTCGACTCCTTGGGCATCCCGGCCACCTATGATTTCCGGGCAACTGGCACTCACTCTTGGGGTTACTGGCAGGACGATCTTCACAACTCGTGGTCAATGATTGCCGCGTCGATCGGTGCGCGTTAGCCGGCGAACCCTGGGGTCGGTGGCTGAGTTGTTTCTCACTCCGGGACACTCTTGCCGAACCTAGCCGACCGAACTGCAGGTCAGCGGCGTTATAGTCGCCTCATGAGTTCAGAAACACTCGCTCCCCTCGACACCGACGTACTTGCGCGCAGGTTTGCGTGCCTGGGTGATCCGACGCGGCTGCGAGTGCTCCGACTTGCTGCCGGCGGTCCGATCGACGTCGAGACGATTGCACACGCCGCATCACTCGAGCCGTCGGCGTTGAGTGCTCACCTCGAGGCCTTGATCGAGGTCGGTTTTGTCGAGGCTTCGGTGCGTGAAGGCACTTCGGTTGTCAGTGTTGCCGGAACGGCATACTCCGATCTGATGGCAGCGGCCGCCGTCGTGGCTGCTCGTGGTCCGGTCGAAGACACACTGGGAGTTCTTCCCGATGACGTGGTGGTGCGCCGCATGGAATCCGGCGACTGGGATGCCGTCCGCTCGATCTACCGCGAAGGAATCGACACCGGAACCGCGACGTTCACCACCTCGGTGCCATCCGCCGAGAAGCTCGACGCGCAATGGTTACCCGATCATCGATGGGTGGCCGAGATCGACGGCCGCGTCGAAGGCTGGGCGAGCCTCAGCCCGGTGTCCTCGCGTGATTGCTACCGCGGGGTCGCCGAGAACTCCATCTACATCGGTAGCGGCGCTCGCGGGCGCGGCGTGGGCAAGCTGCTGCTTCGCCGACAGGTGCAAGCCGCCGACGCCAGTGAGATCTGGACAGTGCAGTCGTCGATTTTCCCGGAGAACCGGGCAAGCGTCGCCTTGCATCAGGCCGTCGGATTCCGAGTCGTCGGCACTCGGTCGCGTATCGCTCAACTGGGTGGGCGGTGGCGTGACACGTTGTTCCTCGAACGTCGCAGCGAGGACGCTGACATCTGAGAAGAGACGCTCAGCCCTTGGCAGCGCTGATTCCCGCGCGTCGCCCGTAGAAGCTGCCGTCTCCGAGGGACGTTCCGGAGGCATACCCTCCAGCGCAGACACCGGCGGTGCATCGTCCAGCGGCAAACAGACCCGGGATCGGTTCGCCGGAGACGTGCATGACCTCCGAGTTGATCGACGTGCGCAGACCGCCGAGCGTGAAACCGGCGGTGAAATTGCGAAGATCGAGCGCAGCGACGGGTGAGCCGATCGGCTTGACCCACTCCTTCTTCTTACCGAGTACCGGGTCTTCACCACGGGCGGCGTGGCGGTTGTAGACCTCCACGGTCGATTGGAGGGCGCCTTCCGGCAGGCCCATGTCGGATTCGAGTTCCTCGACGGTCTCTGCCACCCACTTGGGCTGGAATCTGAAGAACGGGGTGGAACTGTCGGCGGCGCAGCCCTCTTCGTAGGAAGCTTCGTCGATGATCAGGTAGGCCTGATTCTCGTTGCGCAGCAGCGTCTCCTGGCCGATTCGTCCCGGGTACGTGTCCTCGTTGACGTAGCGCTGGCCGCGTCCGTTGACGAGAATGCCGCGGATCATCAACTGGGGGTCGCCGAAGAATGCGACCTCGGTGGCGTCCATGTGCGCGAGGTCGGCCCCGAGAGCCTGCGCCATCTGGATGGACTTTCCGTCGTGCTCTTCGATAGCCGCACCGGGGCGCCCGATCAGCCGTGGGGCGTACGACTGGATCATCGCTTCGTTGTAGGCGAAGCTTCCCGTCGCCAGAACGACACCCGTGCGTGCTCGAACTGCCACTTCCTTGCCGTACTGCTTGGCGATGATGCCGACCACTCGATCTCCGTCGACGACCAGGCGCTGGACTCGCATGTCGTATTCTGCTCGTACGCCGAGGCTTTCGGCTGTCTCGATCAGTGGCTTCATCAACATGAAACCACCGCCCTTCTCCCCGGTGCGCTTGCCGCTCATCTGTGGAACGTGCCCGCGAGGGGCCGGTGTCGCGATCGTGTTGAACGGTGCCGAGTTCTCGCCGCCGGAATACATGAGTCCGTCGTCGAAGGGTGTTTCCCAGCCGGGTTGGCCGTAGAAACTCTCCTTGAACGGCACACCGTTGTCGACGAGCCAGTTGTAGTGGTCGACGCTGCCTTCGCAGTAGTCGGTGATCTTCTCCTCGTCGGCGCCGGGACCGAGTGCGGCCATCATGAACGATTTCATGTTGGCGGGGGAGTCCTCGAACCCGAGTGCCTGCTGCAGCGGGGTCCCGCCGCCCAGATAGATGAATCCGCCTGCCAGCGCCGCAGCGCCGCCCCAGCCGCTCGTGCGCTCGAGCACCAACACGTCGGCGCCCGCTCGCGCGGCCTCGATCGAAGCACTCACTCCGGCAATGCCGTAGCCGGCGACGACGACGTCAGCCTCGAAGTGCCACTGCTCGATGTTTGCGGAGGACTGCGGACGGATTGAGCTGGCCTCGGCCATGGATTCGGATCCTTCGTTCTTCTGGTCGGTTGGTGGGGGAATCGGTGGGTGTGATGGATGCCCTGATGGCAGTATCTCGACCGAAAGTCAGTCGGTGTCCGTTTTCGCGGAATCGGCCGCGGCCTTCTCCTTGGCGCGCGCGGCTTTACGTCTGTCGGCCTTCACGGCGATCAGCGCATTGTTGAGCCCGGTGGCCAGCGGCCAGCCGACGTAGTGGCACAGGAAGATTGCGGCCTCTTCGAACTGCTGCTCGGTCAACTCCTCGTTGTGGAGAGCAGCGTTGATCTGGATCTTCGCCACATCGTTCTGCCCCTGGGCGGTGATGGCACCGATCAGGAGTAGTCGTCGATCACGTACCGACAGTCCCGGTCGCGTCCAGATGTCGGCAAAGAGGTGGTCGGCGGTGACCGCGAAGAAGTCGCCGGGAACGTCGGCGGGAAGCTCCCAGCCGTACACCTCGTTCATCTTCGCGACGCCACGAGCACGGGCCTCGGAGATGCGGCTTTCGTCGGTTCCACCGGCATCGGTCATGTGAGTGGTGTCGGTCATGCGTGCTCCCGAGTAGTAGATGCCGTCGAAGGTTCGGCCGGCCTGTCTTCGCTGTCATTCCCGACGCCCAGACCGGCACCGAGTCCGGCGAGCGCAAGGTGCGCGAGCGGCAGGTCGAGATTCAGCCGATCACCGAGGTCGATGGCCAAGGCCAAGTCCTTCTCCCCGAGATTGCGCACATGCCGCAGTATCGAGAACCACGGGTCGTCCTCCGAGACCGGTGCGGTGGTGTCGCGGAGCATGATCGCGCCCGCGCCACCAGTGATCGCATCGGTGTGCCTGACGACCTTTCCGAGCGTGCGGAGATCGAGTCCTGCTGCTTCGGCGAGTCGCGCGGCCTCGGTCGTGGCGGTGAACGAGACGAAGTGAAGAAGGTTGCGTGCGAGCTTCATTCGCGTTCCCGCGCCGACGTCACCGGCGTGAACCACCAGCTCGGCCCAGGATCCGAAGGGCTCGCGGACGGCTTCGAACGCCTCGTCGGAGCCGCCGATCATCACTGCCAGCCTGCCCTGCGCTGCGCCGCCGGCACCGCCACTGATCGGCGCGTCGACCAGCAGAACACCACGCTGTTGACAGATGTCAGCGAGTTCCACCGCCGTGGTGTCCGAGATAGTGGAGTGAATCGCGACGACAGTGCCTGGCTGTGCGGTCGACAGAATCCCGTGCGGCCCGCACACAACCTCGCGTACCTGCGCGTCGTCGAGCACCGTGACGGAGATGATGCTCGCCTGCGCTGCAACGTCGGCGGGCTTCGATGCTGCGCTCGCGCCCGCAGTGGTGAACGGTTCGAGCGCTTCTGCGCGGGCATCACACACCACCAGTCCGCCCGGCCAGTCCAGGAGGCGCTGCGCCATCGGCGCGCCCATGTTGCCTAGGCCGATGTATCCCAGTCTGGTTTTCGAAGCGCTGGCTTTCGGCGCCGATTGCGTCATGACCGGTACACCTGGCCTCCGTCGACGTTGAAGATCTGCCCGGTCACCCAGCCTGCGTCGTCGGAGAGGAGGAACAGGCACATGCCGACGAGATCGTCCGGTGTTCCCATGCGCTGCAACGGGATTCGTTTCACCATGTCCTTGACGATGTTGCCGGGGGCGACGGTTCGAGTCGCCTCCGTGTCGATAGGGCCGGGAGCGATGGCGTTGATCCGGATGTTCGACCAGCCGAGTTCGGTCGCGAGTTGTTGTGTCAGGCTGTTGACGCCGGCCTTCGCGAGTCCGTAGTAATTCGAGTACAGCCAGGCTGCTGTGGAGGACTGGTTGACGATCGAACCGCCCTTCGCTCGCATGTGAGGTACTACCGCCCGGCACACGTGCAATGCGCCGTCCATGTTGACGCTCATGAACTTTCGGTAGTAGTCCCAGTCCACCGTCAACAGGGAATCGATCTTCATTCCGCCGTAGATGGCAGCGTTGTTCACCAGGTGCTCGATGCTGCCGAACTGCTCGATCGTGAAGTCGGCGAGTGCCGCAGTCGACTCCCCGTCGGCGACGTCGACGTCCTTGAACACGGCATTTCCGCCGTCCGCGTTGATCTGCTTGGCGACTGCTTCACCGAGTTCGCGATTGAGGTCCGCCACGACCACGTTGGCCCCCTCCGCGGCCAGAGCGCGGGCATACGCCTCTCCGATACCCTGCGCTGCTCCGGTGACTATCGCGGTGCGACCGTCGAAACGTCCCATGTCGACCTACTTTCGTGGTGATCATTCTGTGGTGAGGGTGTGGAATGTCAGGAAGGTGAAGCGACGAGCTTGGTTTCGAGGTATTCCTCGAAACCGGCGAGGCCCATTTCGCGGCCGATCCCGGATTGTTTGTAGCCGCCGAACGGTGCGTCGGCCGAATACCAGACGCCGCCGTTGACGCTCAGCGTTCCGGTTCTGACACCGGCAACGACGTGCGCGACGCGATCGGGATCGGTGCCCCACACCGACCCGGACAGGCCGTATGGGGAATCGTTGGCAATCCGGATAGCGTCGTCGTCGTTGTCGTACGGAAGGATCACGAGGACGGGCCCGAAAATCTCCTCCTGCGCTACGCGAGACGAGTTGTCCAGCCCGGCAATGAGAGTGGGTTCGACGAAGAAACCCCTCTCGCGATCGTCGGGACGGCCCCCACCCGTCACGATCGTGCCGCCCTCTTCGACCGCGAGGGCGAGGTAGCTCTCCACCCTGGCGCGCTGGCGCGCCGAGATGACCGGGCCACACACCGTTCCGCGCGCGCTGGGGTCGCCGGCTCGGATACCCGCCATCGCGGCAGATGCCGCGGCCAGAGCATCGTCGTACCGAGAGCGCGGCACCAGAAGTCTGGTACTGAGCGCGCATCCCTGACCGGCATGAACGCAGACGGAGAACGCGGCAACCGAGCATGCACCCTTGATGTCCGCATCGTCGAGGACGATGAATGCGGACTTACCCCCGAGTTCGAGGAAGACCTTCTTGAGAGTTTGCGCGGCCGTGGCCATCACTGTGCGTCCGGTGGCGGTGGAACCGGTGAAGGACACGAGATCGACGCGCGGATCGCTGCACAGCTGCGCGCCTAGGGAGTGATCCGTCGACGTCACGACGTTGACTACGCCGGCCGGGATCTCGGTTTCTTCTGCAATCACCTTGGCGACCAGCGCGGCGCACCAGGGCGTGTCCGGCGCGGGTTTGAGAACGATGGTGTTGCCGGCTGCGAGGGCGGGACCGAGCTTGGCGAAATTGATCTGGTGCGGAAAGTTCCACGGTGTGATTGCGCCGACGACGCCGACGGCTTCCTTGAGCAGTCGGCGATGGGTCGGAATCCCCATGGGTGACGCGTGCCCGAGATCTTGTTCCCACGAATAGGTTTCGATCAGATCGGCCCAGTAGCGAAGATCTTCGATCGGGCCTTCGAGTTGCGGACCGCTCGTCAGCATGACCGGTGCGCCGACCTCGGCGACGGTGATCTCACGCAACTCCTCGATGTGGGACTGGAGTGCATCGCACAGTTGGCGCAGGCAGCGAGCGCGAAACCCGTGATCGCGTGCCCATTCGGTGTCGTCGAACGCACGGCGCGCAGCGGCGATGGCCGCGTCCATGTCCGCGGCGGTGCCTTCGGCCGCACGGCCGATCAGTTCCTCGGTCGCCGGGTTGAAAACTTCGAAGGTCCCGCCGGATCCGGGAACCAGTTTTCCGTCGACGAGAAGTGCAGAACTGTCTGCGGGTCGAAGCGTCATAGCGCAAACCCTCTCTTTCTGGACATGTGTCTGGACTCTAGTTCACACTTGTGGTTGAGGCAATGGTTTTTGGGGCATAAGAGATTTCGAGAGCCCAGCAGTCTCGAGAGGGTCTCGGATCTGCTTCGACGAAAAGCGCCTCGTGTCCGGTGCGGCGCCGCTACGGTTCACCGCACATTCACAACCACGTCTTCACATCCACAGGAGAGAGGTCGAAATGAACAGAGTTGACGGAAAAGTGGTGTTGGTGACCGGCGCTGCTCGAGGTCAGGGGCGCAGTCACGCCGTCCGTCTCGCGCAGGAGGGCGCGCACATCATCGCCTTCGATCTGTGCGCAGACATCGCCAGCAACGAATACCCGCTCGCCAGTCCAGCCGATCTGGAGGAAACCGCTCGCCTGGTAAAAGAGGCCGGGCAGCAGGTGGTGACGGCGCGTGTCGACGTCCGTGATCGCGCCGGACTCGAAACAGCACTTGCCGAGGCGGTAGGGCAGTTGGGCGGATTGCATGTCGTCGTGGCGAACGCCGGTATCTGTCCGCTGGGCAAACACGTGTCGACCGCCGGTTTCGTCGACGCCTTCGATGTGAACTTTCTCGGTGTCGTCAATACAGTGCACGCGTCGATGGAATACCTCGGCGAAGGGGGTTCGATCATCGCGATCGGCTCTGTTGCCGGTCTGGTGCCGCAGACCGGATTCAACGGGCAACAGGCGCTCCCGGGTCCGGGTGGCGACGGATACGGCCTGGCCAAGAAGCTGATTCAGGCCTACACCAGTTCGTTGGCGCTGACCCTCGGGCCGAGTTCCATTCGCGTCAACGCGATTCATCCGACCAATGTGAACACCGACATGTTGCAGAGCATGCCGATGTACCGGACGTTCCGTCCCGACCTCGAGAATCCGACCGCCGAGGATGCGGCTGTGACGTTCCCGTTCATGCAGGCGATGCCGATCCCGTGGGTCGAACCCGCGGACATCTCGCATGCAGTCGTGTACCTGTCCTCGGACGAGTCGCGATTCGTCACCGGCCAGCAACTGCGCGTGGACGCTGGTGCCGGGATGAAGATCGGTCTGTAGTAGAACTTTTCGCGTTGCTGCTGCCTGTTCGTGGTGAATTTTCCAAGTTTCCCCATTTCGTTGCCCTGGACAGGACGCTGTAGTAACGTCCAGACACGTGTCCAGCAAACGGGGCGATTCAAGTGGCGGGGGATCGATTGTCTACGAATCCACTCGCAGGCGCCTCACGGGCAAACAGGCGGAAACTGTGGCCAGGCTTGCCGAAGCAACAGTGAAAGTTCTACGCAAACAAGAGTTTTCCGGGCTGACTGTCCGTTCGGTTGCGGCCGAAGCGGGTGTAGGAACTGCGACCGCCTACACGTATTTCGCGTCCAAGGAGCATCTCGTCGCAGAGGTTTTCTGGCGAAGACTTCAGAACTCGTCGGCGCCTGATGGCTCAGGGTTGGATCGCACCGCGCACGTGCTGTCTGTACTTCGAAATATCGCGCTGCTTCTCGCGGACGAACCGGAGGTATCGGCCGCCGTGACCAATGCACTGCTCGGATCCGACCCTGAAGTGGAACATCTTCGCGGCCGGATCGGGCTCGAGATCCATCAACGACTCGCCTCGGCGTTGGATCCGAATGGCGAACCCGAAGTGTTGGAAGCGCTCGAAATGCTTTATGCCGGGGCGCTTCTGCGGGCAGGGATCGGCTACGGAACCTACGCGCAAATCGCTGGACGCCTCGAGGCCTCAGCTCTACTGATCCTGGAGAAATCATGACAGAAGCTTTGATCGATCCGGTGGTCTTCAATCCGTACGACTACCACTTTCACGACGATCCGTATCCGACGTACAAGCGTCTGCGCGAAGAATCACCCCTGTATCACAATCCGGACGTGGGATTTTGGGCATTGTCGCGATATGCGGACGTGGTCGACGGATTCAAGGACAACAAGCGTCTGTCGAGCGCAAACGGAGTATCACTCGACCCCGCAGCCTACGGTCCACACGCGCATTATGTGATGTCGTTTCTCGCTATGGATGATCCCCGCCATATGCGGTTGCGCCAGTTGGTTTCTCGCGGATTCACACCGCGGCGTGTTGCGGAGCTCGACGGCCGGATACTCGAACTGACGAAGCAACATCTGATACCCGCGCTGGGCGCGGGGGAGTTCGACTGGATTACGGAGGTGGCGGGAAAGCTGCCGATGGACGTCATCTCCGAACTCATGGGTGTCCCCGAACCCGACCGAGCCGAACTGCGGCGCAAGGCGGATCTGGTGGTGCATCGAGAGGCGGGTGTTCTCGACGTGCCGCAACCTGCGGTGGAGGCTTCGATCAGTTTGATGGGCTACTACAAGGAGATGATCGCGCAGCGTCGCCGATCGCGGACGGACGATCTGACCTCGGCCTTGCTCGACGCCGAGATCGACGGAGACAAGCTTTCGGACCAGGAGATCCTCGGATTCATGTTTCTGATGGTCGTGGCCGGAAACGAGACCACGACCAAGCTTCTCGGAAACGCTCTGTACTGGGGTTCGCACCACCGGGAGCAGATCGCACCGGTCCTCGACGATCCCGAACGAGCCTCGGAATGGGTGGAAGAGACTCTTCGCTACGACACGTCGAGTCAGATCGTGGCTCGGACTTCGGTTGTCGACCTCGAATACCACGGGCGCACGATTCCGGCGGGGGAGAAGGTCCTGCTCCTGATCGGATCGGCCAACCGAGACGCCGACGTCTTCGACGATGCCGACAGCTTCCAGATCGGCCGGAGTTCGTCGGGCAAACTCGCGAGTTTCGGTGGTGGCGTGCACTTCTGCCTCGGTGCCCACCTTGCCAAGCTCGAAGCCAAGATCGCCCTGGCGGAGTTCGGGCGTCGGGTCAGCGACTACGAAGTCGTCGAGTCCGGAATCGAGCGTGTTCATTCGACAAATGTCCGGGGCTTTGCGGCCCTGCCGGTGAAAGTGCAGGTGCGCTGATGCCTCGTTTCGAACCCAATCCTGTTCGCCGGCCGGCACTGATCAGTGGTGCGTCGTCGGGAATCGGCACAGCCACCGCGTATGCCCTGGCCGAACTCGGGCATCCGGTTGCACTCGGTGCGCGTCGAGTCGCCGAATGCGAAGCCATCGCCGAGAAGATCCGCAGCAACGGTGGTGAAGCGTTCGCCCACTTCCTCGACGTCACGGACGGTGATTCGGTCGACGGGTTCGTCTCGGCCGCAGAGGCAGTCCACGGCCCCGCGGAAATCGTCGTCTCCGGTGCCGGAGACCTCGAATTCGGGGCTGCGGACGAGATGAATCCTGAGGCGTTTCTACGGCAGATCCAAGTTCACCTCGTCGGTGCGCAGCGATTGGCGCATCGTGTTCTCCCCGGTATGAGGCAACGACAGCGCGGTGACTTCGTACTGATCGGCTCGGATTGTGCCGAGCGCCAGCGTCCACTCATGGGTGCGTACGACGCAGCGAAGGCCGGGCTCGAGGCAATGGGGCGTCAGATGCGAATGGAGCTCGAGGGAACAGGCATTCGCGCGTCGATCGTGCGACCCGGGCCGACACTGACCGGCATGGGGATGGACACGACGCCGGAGATCATCGGACCGGTCGGGGAATCGTGGAGCAAGTGGGGGTTCGCCCGCCATGGTTACTTTCTGCGCGCCTCGGACATCGCCAATGCCATCGTCGCCGTTGTGTCGGCGCCGCGAGGAGCACACATCGTGCTCGTCGAAGTTCAGCCCGAGGCGCCACTGGACAAACTTCCCACTGCGAACTCACAGGAGACGACATGACGCACGGAGTGCAAGAGACGTCGCGAACACTGCCAGAGCCGCCGCGGGTGTCCGGCGGGGATCTCCCGCACGGGCATCTCGAGGAACTGCGAACCGACCCGATAGCGCTCATGCGCCGGGTGCGTGAGGAATGTGGTGACGTCGGCGCCTTTCAACTTGCCGACCGCACAGTGATCTTGCTGTCCGGAGCCGAGGCAAACGAGTTCTTCTTCCGCTCCACCGACGAGGATCTCGACCAACAAGCGGCTTACCCCTTCATGAAGCCGATATTCGGTGAAGGCGTCGTCTTCGACGCCAGCCCGGAGCGGCGTAAAGAGATGCTGCACAACTCGGCTCTGCGCGGCGAACAGATGCGCGGGCACGCCGCCACGATCGGCCGCGAAGTCGAGGCGATGGTCGCGCAGTGGGGAGACGAAGGCGAGATCGATCTGCTCGACTTCTTCGCCGAGCTGACCATCTATACCTCGTCGGCGTGCCTGATCGGCAAGAAGTTCCGCGACGAACTGGATGATAGCTTCGCCAAGCTGTATCACGAGCTCGAACAGGGAACGGATGCATTGGCTTTCGTGGATCCGTACGCGCCGATCGAGAGTTTCCGCCGCCGCGACGAGGCCCGGTTGGCGTTGGTCGCTCTGGTACAGGACATCATGAACGGGCGCATCGCGAATCCTCCGCAGGGCAAGGATGACCGCGACATGTTGGACGTGTTGGTCTCGGTCAAGGACGAGAACGGCGACCTCCGGTTCAGTGCCGACGAGATCACCGGAATCTTCATCTCGATGATGTTCGCCGGCCACCATACGACTTCCGGCACGGCAGCGTGGTCGCTGATCGAGATGTTGCGGCATCCCGACACCATGACGGACGTCGTCGACGAACTCGACAATCTGTACTCCGACGGCGCCGACATCAGTTTTCATGCCCTGCGCCAGATTCCGGTTCTCGAGGCTGTGGTCAAGGAAACCCTTCGACTGCATCCGCCGTTGATCATCCTGTTGCGGGTGGCACGTGGAGATTTCGAAGTGGGCGGCTTCGAGATCCGAGAGGGCCATCTTGTCGCCGCGACACCCGCGATCTCCAATCGAATCGCCGAGGACTTTCCCCGGCCGGACACCTTCGATCCCGGGAGGTACATCGACCCGAATCAAGAGGACATCGTCAACCGCTGGACGTGGATTCCGTTCGGAGCCGGCCGGCATCGCTGCGTCGGCGCTGCGTTCGCCCAGATGCAGCTCAAAGCGATCTTCTCGATCCTGCTGCGGGACTTCGAGTTCGAGATGGCGCAGCCGTCGGAATCCTACCGAAACGACCACAGCAAGATGGTCGTCCAGTTGCAGCAGCCGTGCGCGGTGAGGTACCGGCGCCGAACACGTCCCGTGCGTGAGGGGTGATCATGCACGTCGAAGTCGACCTCGACCTGTGCCAAGGCCATGCGGCGTGTGAGCTGGAGGCACCGGAGATCTTTGTCGTCCCGAAGCGGGGGAAGGTCAGTCTTCTGGACTCGGACCCACCCGAGTCGCTCCGCGGTGAAGCCGAGATGGCGGTCAGGTACTGCCCGACCGGCGCCCTGAGAATTGTCGATTGATTGCAGCGAATTCATGTGCTCGAGGGAGGAAGTTCAGATGACGGGTTTCGACCGCGCAGAGCTCGACGAGATGGTCCAACGCTGGATCGAGGCGAACAAAAAGGCCGAAGCCGCCGGCGATTGGAAACCGTTGGCGGACATGTATACCGAGGACGCCACGTACGGGTGGAACTACGGCCCCAAGCAGGATTTCATGGCGGTGGGGCGCGAGGAGATTCGCGAAGTCGCGCTCGGTCTCGAGATGAAGGGCCTCGAAGGCTGGGAGTATCCGTATCAAGACTTTGTGATCGACGACCGTAGCGGAAACGTGATCGGCTTGTGGAAGCAGATTTCCGATGCCAAGCGTGAGGACGGTAGCAACTACTCCGTCTACGGTATCGGTGGTAGTTGGTTCCGCTACGGCGGGGATTTCCAATGGTCGTGGCAGCGTGACTTCTTCGACTTCGGGAACGTGTCGGCACTGTTCATGGAGATGATCGGCAACAACGCTCTCTCGAAGGGGATGCAGGGCCGGATCCAGCGATCGATCTCGGGCGACCCGCTGCCGGGCTGGTATCCGGTGGGCACCGCGCCGGTTTCGCTGTGGTGAGTCCGATGTCGGTGCGCGATTCCTTCGAGGCACTCTCGCAGCGCGACCTTGCCGTGCTGGTGCCCGAGTTGCTCCTGTGCGGGCAGCTGATCGATCGCTCGGGCATGGCGCATCTGATCGTCGAATTCGGACGCGAGGGTATGGCACAGGTGGCCGTCGAGGAGTGGGAGTCGGCCAGCCCCTGGTACACCCGCCGCATGCAGAAGGCTCTCGGATACGAGGGCGACGACGTCGTGACGATCTTCAAAGGATTACAACTCGACATCGGCGCTCCTCCACAGTTCATGGACTTTCGATACCGGGTCGACGATCCGCTGCACGGTGAATTCTGGCTCGATCATTGCGGAGCACTCATGGACGTCGAGCCGTTGGGCGATGAGTTCGTGACCTCGATGTGTCACGACATCGAGGATCCGACTTTCGATGCAACGGCCATCGCGACCAACCCGCGCGCCCAGATCCGGCCGATTCACCGACCACCGCGCAGGCCCGCGGACCGACATCCGCACTGCGCCTGGACCGTTTCCATCGACCCGTCGCACGCGCCTCCCGTGATGACCGCGCACACCGAGCAGATCGGACGCACCGCCGCGGTGACGGTCGAGCTGAGCCCGATCGATCACGGTGGGGACGGTAGGGCGGACTACTCGGGTCCGTTGTTGTCCGACCTGAGGTTTTCCGACTTCTCGCGATCAGCCTTGGTTCGTATCGCAGAGGAGATCTGCGTGCAGCATCATCTGTTGGCGTTGGGCTTTCTGGCAGCGGTTCGCCGCCGTGCCGACGAAGACAAGGCTCGCGAGATCACGCGAAAGCAATTGACCGGAATCGCGGGAGTTGCGGCACAGCGTATTCGAGATGCGCTCGGGCTTCCTTCGACGCTGGAATCGTTGGCATTGGTCCTGTCCGTGCATCCCTTGCTGAATCCGAAGCAGTATGTGGAGAGCGAGGTCCGACAGGACGGCGGTGCTCTGGAGCTGCGGATCTCGCGAGAAGCTCTTGTCGACCGCGACGGCGGTTGGCCGACCTTGCTCGGCAGCGAGCACCTCGATCCCCTCCAAGCTTTGGTCCGCGGCGTGAATCCGCACTTCACCGTGAGAGTGGTGGCCGAAGATGCCGCGGGGCTTCTTCTGGCCGTCGACATCACCGAAGCTCCCGCTCCGGAATGCGTCGAAGTCGCCATCACGAAGGTCAGTACCGGCGCGGCATTCGTATTCGAAGATCGCGGAATCCCCTTGCCTCTCTTCGTCGTCTGACCGGCCGAACCCGAAGGACTCAACCTATGGCGTACACGTTTGCAGACCTGTTCGAGCACTCCGTCGATGTGATGCCCGATCGCCTCGCGCTGATCGTTTCCGGCGAGGAGGTGACATACCGTGAGCTCGACGAGCGCGCCAACCGATTGGCGCATTACTTCCAGTCCGTCGGGTTGGGTGTCGGTTCGCACATCGGTATTCAGCTGCACAACTCGATCGAGGCGATGGTTGCTGTCCTCGCGGCCTTCAAGATCCGCGGCGTTCCCATCACGGTGAACTACCGCTACACGAGCGACGAATTGGTTTACCTGTACGAGAACGCGGATCTCACGGCGTTGGTTTTCCATCGTGGTTTCGCTGAGCGGGTTGCCGAGGCGTTGGTGTCCGCGCCGCGGGTCAAGTACGTGATCGAGGTGGCGGACGAACTCGCTCTCGGGAACGAACCGTCGATTCCGGGGGCAGTGGCGTACGAGGATGCGCTCGGCAACCAATCCTCGCTTCGCACAGGTGAACATGCATTTCCCGAGCGTTCCGGCGATGACGTCTACGTTCTCTACACCGGCGGAACAACCGGACGACCGAAAGGCGTCGTCTGGCGGCAGGAAGACATCTGGCGCGTATTGGCCGGCGGTTACGACTTCTATTCGGGTGAGCCGATCGCCGACGAGTACCAGCAGTCGCGCGGTGGCGCCGCGGCAGCCGAACCGATGCGGTGGTGCATGCTTCCACCGCTGATCCACACCTCGGCACTGATGCCGACGTTCAACGCTCTGTTCTCCGGAAACACCGTCATCTTCGAACCGAAGTTCGATGCGGCACAGGTCTGGAAGGTCGTCGCCGAATATCGCCCGCAGGTCATGGTCATCACCGGCGACGCCATGGGCCGTCCACTGGTCGAAGCCCATCACGAATTGCAACCGGATGCGTCGAGCCTGGCTGTGCTCGCCTCCGGCGCTGCGCTCTTCTCCGGATCGGTCAAAGATGCGTTCTTCGACGTCTTTCCGAATCTGATGATCTCCGATTCGGTTGGATCGTCCGAAACAGGCTTCGGCGGAATCGGATTCGCAACCAAAGGGCTCGAGCAGCGTGGCGGACCCAAAGTGGGCGCCAACAGATTCACGGTCGTCGTCGACGACGACAACCGAGTGTTGGAGCCGGGCTCGGGCGCCGAAGGATGGCTGGCGAAACTCGGAAACGTTCCACTCGGCTACTACAACGATCCGGTGAAGTCGGCCGAGATATTCCGAGAGGTGAACGGCGCGCGGGCAGTGGTGACCGGAGACCGGGCGCGGATCGAGGACGACGGCTCGGTCACCCTCCTCGGACGGGGAAACATGGTGGTCAACACCGGCGGCGAGAAGGTCTTCGTGGAAGAAGTCGAAGCCGTGGTGAAGGCCCATCCCGACATCTACGACGCGACAGTGATCGGTGTTCCGGACGCGCGGTGGGGCAATCGGGTGGCGGCAGTGCTTCGCATCCGCGACGGTGTGGAACCGGATTTCGAATCCATCGAGAAGCACGCCCGCAGTCACCTCGCCGGCTACAAGATTCCGCGTTCCTTCTGGATCGCCGACGAGGTCGTTCGAGCGCCGAGCGGCAAGCCGGACTACCGCTGGGCCAAGGAGTTCTCACAGAACAGCGACCCGGTCCACCGGATCGACTAGCGCTCACACACAACACCCGGCACCCGGCACCCATCCGTAAAGGAGCATCTGCAATGCCTGAGATCGACCTTCCCGACGGGTTCGACGTGACCGACCCACATCTGTACGGCGAGCGCGTCCCGCTTGCCGAGTTCGCCGAACTACGACGATGCGCTCCGGTCTGGTGGAACGCCCAGGAACCGGGTACCGGCGGATTTCACGACGGTGGTTGTTGGGTTGTCTCCCGCCACGCAGACGTCCGCGACGTCTCGTTGCGCAGCGAGGAGTTCTCGAGCAACGTCAACGGCTGCATTCCGCGGCATGAAGACAACATCTCGGCGGAGGAGTTGGAGGCGACGAAACACGTCCTCATCAACAAGGACGCCCCTGAGCACACACAGCTGCGCAAGTTAGTGGCGCGCTTGTTCACTCCGCGGTCGGTGGAAGCGATGCGGGCCGGGCTGGAAGCGCGGGCAGAAGACATAGCGTTGGCTGCCGTGGCGGAAGGTAGCGGTGATTTTGTCAGCCAGGTCGCCAGCGAGTTACCCATGCAGGCGATCTCGGAGCTGATCGGTGTACCGCAGGACGGGCGCCGTCAGCTGTACGAATGGTCGAATCAGATGACGGGATACGACGACGAGTCGCTCGCCGGCGAGTCTCGGATGGCGTCGGCGCAGATATTGGGCTACGCCTATCAACGGGCCGAGGCGAGACGGGAGGAACCGCTCGACGACATCATCTCGCGCTTGGTGCATGCCGACATCGACGGACAGAAACTCACCTCGGAACAGTTCGGTTTCTTCGTCATCATGTTGGCTGTCGCAGGCAACGAAACGACGCGCAACGCAACGACACTCGGCATGATGGCATTTCTCGAGCATCCGGATCAGTGGGAACTGTACAAGCGTGAGCGTCCGCGCACCGCCGCGGACGAGATCATCCGCTGGGCTTCGCCACTGACGTCGATGCAACGAACAGCAGTGGTGGACACACAGATTGCCGGCACTGCGATTGCGAAGGGGCAGCGCGTCGTACTGCTCTACGGCTCGGCGAACTTCGACGAAACCGTCTTCGGGAACCCCGACGTCTTCGACATCACCCGAGACCCGAACCCGCACCTCGCGTTCGGAGGAACCGGGCCGCACTACTGTGTCGGCGCCAACCTGGCCAGAATGGAGGTCGATCTGATCTTCGGCAAGATCGCCGATCACATGCCCGACATCAGCAAGCTCGGCGATCCGAGCAGGCTCTCGTCCGGTTGGCTCAACGGGATCAAGGAATTCAAGGTGGACTACGGCAACTCCACGTCATGTCCTTCGGGGCATTGACGTGTACAGCGGAAGAGTTGCACTTGCGGGCCCGATGCGCGAACTCGGCCAGTTCTACCGGATGGGCGCCGATGTCGCAGTGGGCTTGTTCCGCAACCGCTTTCAGGTGCAGGAGTTTCTCGAGCAGAGTTGGATGATCGCCCGGGTGTCGATCGTGCCGACCGTATTGGTGGCCGTGCCGTTCACGGTCCTGGTGAGTTTCACGCTCAACATCCTGCTCCGTGAGATCGGTGCCGCCGACCTCAGCGGCGCCGGGGCCGCGCTCGGCGCCGTGACTCAGGTCGGTCCGGTGGTGACGGTGCTGATCGTGGCAGGTGCGGGCGCGACTGCCATCGCCGCCGATCTGGGATCGAGAACGATTCGTGAAGAGATCGACGCCATGGAGGTGCTCGGGATCGATCCGATCACTCGGCTGGTGATTCCTCGGGTGGTCGCGTCGACCGTGGTGGCTTTGCTGCTCAACGGACTCGTCTGCGTCATCGGCATCGCCGGCGGTTACGCCTTCTCGGTGTTTCTCCAGGGCGTGAACCCTGGCGCCTTCGTCGAGGGAATCACGTTGTTGACCGGCCTGCCCGAGGTGGCGTTGTCGATGGTCAAAGCTGCACTGTTCGGGATGCTGGCGGGATTGGTGGCCTGCTATCGCGGACTGTCGGTACGGGGTGGGCCGAAAGGCGTGGGGGAGGCCGTCAACGAAACGGTGGTGTACGCATTCATGGCGTTGTTCGTCGTCAACACCATCGTCACCGCGGTCGGCATCCGATTGACGGCGGGGTGATCGAGGTGACGCTGTCGGATTCGCTGGCACAAATCGGCAAGTTCGGACGCACGCGGGCGCGGGTGGCTCGAACGTCACGCTCGATCGACGATGTCGGGCGACAAGCTGCCTTCTTCGCGCGCGCCATCGCTCACATCCCGTGGGCAATTCGCAAACACCCTAAGGAAGTGTTGAGACTGGTAGCCGAGATCAGCATGGGCACCGGAGCTTTGGCAGTGATCGGCGGCACGGTTGCGGTCGTGGGATTTCTGACTCTCGCCTCGGGCGGCACCATAGCGATCCAAGGTTTCAGCTCACTGGGAAATATCGGAGTCGAAGCGCTCACCGGATTCTTCTCCGCCTTCATCAACGTTCGTATCGCCGCGCCGGTCATCGCGGGAATCGGCCTGTCGGCCACGATCGGAGCAGGTTCGACCGCGCAGATCGGTGCCATGCGCATCAGTGAGGAAATCGACGCCCTCGAATCGATGGCGATCAGTTCGGTCCCGTACGTCGTCAGCACCCGCGTCACCGCAGGGATGATCGCGATCTTGCCGCTGTACTCATTGGCGCTCGTAGGATCTTTTCTGGCCGGAAGGTTCACCACGGTCGTGCTGTTCGGTCAGTCGTCCGGCCTCTACGACCACTACTTCACGACGTTCCTCGATCCGGTCGACGTCGCGTGGTCCTTCGTTCAAGTGCTCGTGATGGCACTGCTGGTGATGCTGATCCACACGTACTACGGATACAACGCGTCCGGGGGACCGTCGGGCGTGGGAACTGCAGTGGGCCGCGGGGTTCGGCTCTCGCTGATCTGCGTCGTGGCGGTGACCCTGCTCGTCTCACTCGCACTCTACGGCGGTTCCGGCAACTTCAATCTGTCCGGTTAGGGGGACTGCGTGCACAGATACGGCTACAAGTTGGCTGCTCTGGGCTTGGCTGCGGCGATCGTCGGGGTCATCGCCTTGTCGGTCGCGTCTTTCAACCAGACGTTTGTCGCTCGCGTCCCGATCACGGTGATCGCGGAGCGCGCGGGACTCGTGATGGATCCCGGCGCACGGGTGAAGATGGCCGGGGTGACCGTGGGCTCGGTGGAGTCCATCACGCCGACTGACGACGCCACCGCACAACTGTCGTTGTCGATCGATCCCGAAGCGCTCGAATCGATTCCGTCAAACGTGAATGTGGCGATCACGTCGAACACGGCCTTCGGCGCGAAGTTCGTCAGCCTGTCCTCGCCGGAGCAGCCGAGCAGCGCGCGACTTGCCGCCGGAGCGACGATCGACGCATCCCGGGTGACCGTCGAGCTGAACACGGTGTTCGAGAAACTCACCACCGTGCTCCGGACGGTGGACCCGGGCAAACTCGATTCGACATTGGGTGCCCTCTCGACTGCTCTGCAAGGACGCGGCGAACGGCTCGGGGTCGCACTCGAACAAGCAGATTCCTCCTTGCTCGAATTCAACACTGCACGTGAGGCTCTCGATCATGTGTTGACGGATTTACCAGCCGTCACACAGACCTACCGCGACGCTGTTCTCGACTTGATGGACACCCTCGACTCGCTCACGACGACGGGAACCACTGTTCTCGACGAGCAGCAGAATCTTGATCTCCTCTTGCTCAACGTGATCGGGGTCGCCCGCACCGGAGAAGATGTACTGGGAGCCAACGCCGCCGGTATCGACACCGTTCTGTCGTTACTGCGGCCGACCACCGCACTGCTCGAGGAATACTCCCCGGTGATTCCCTGCATGTTCCACGGACTGCAGGAGAGCAAGAAGATCGGAGACGGCGCCTACAACGGACAACCAGGAATCAAGATGTCGATCGGTCTGATCGCCGGAACCGAACCGTACCGATATCCCGACGACCTCCCGAAGGTCGCGGCAACCGGTGGCCCGCAGTGTATGGGCCTTCCACTGCGCGACCCGAACGTCAATGCGCCTTACCTGGTGACCGACACCGGGGTGAATCCGTTTGCGCCCGAGCGTCAGCCGAACGGTGGGCAACCGATGAACACGGTCCCGGATCTGATGAGCTACCTGTTCGGGACGGAGATCCGATGAAAGTTCGTGGGTACACCGTCAAGTTCGGAATTTTTGTTCTGGTGATGATCCTCGTCAACGCCGGGCTGATCCTCGTGTTCGGCCAGATGCGAGGTGGCGACGCGAGGTCGTACTCGGCGGAGTTCGTCAACGCCTCCGGGCTCAGAGCCGGCGACAAGGTGCGCATCGCCGGTGTGCCGGTCGGTTCTGTCGGCTCCGTCGAATTCGGTGGGAATCACCGTGCCCACGTGAGTTTCAGTGTGGATACGGGTGACACCGTGACCGTATCGACCAGAGCCGCTGTTCGATATCAGGATCTGGTGGGTAATCGATACCTCGAACTGCTCGACGATCCGGGGATCGCGGAACCGCAACCGGAGGGCGAGAGCATCCCCGTCGATCGCACCGCACCGGCACTCGACCTCGATGCGCTACTCGGTGGTTTCAAGCCGCTGTTTCAAGCCCTGGACCCGGAGCAGGTCAACGCGTTGTCGATGTCCTTGCTCGAGGTGTTTCAAGGCCAGTCCGGAACTGTGGCATCGGTGCTGGCGCACACCGGATCGATTAC
This sequence comes from Rhodococcus sp. EPR-134, assembly GCF_001647205.1. NCBI lineage: Bacteria > Bacillati > Actinomycetota > Actinomycetes > Mycobacteriales > Nocardiaceae > Rhodococcus > Rhodococcus sp. EPR-134. The sequence continues at coordinate 19,170 of NZ_LVCT01000197.1, read as the reverse complement.
GAACACTCTCGCAGACCGCGACCAACTGATCGGTCGAGTGATCGGCAACCTCGACGGTGTGCTCAGCGAATTGCGCAGCCGCGGTGGTCAGTTCAGTGACACTCTCGATCACCTACAACAGCTGGTCAGCGGGCTCGCGGCTGACCGGGAGATGATCGGGACTGCCGTCGAGAGTGTGAACACCGCATCAGGCGCCTTCGCCGATCTCCTCGCCGGAGTTCGCCCGGACATCGCGGGAAACCTGTCGAAGCTGGACGCAAGCCTGAATCCGCTGATCGAGCAACAAAGTGAGCTCGATCGGATTCTCGCGTCCATGCCCTCGAACTACAAGCAGCTGATCCGAGTCGGCTCGTACGGGTCGTTCTTCAACTTCTATCTGTGCGGAATCGCACTGAAGGTCGACGGTGCCGACGGTACGCCGCTCACTGTCGACCTGGTGGATCAGACGACCGGAAGGTGCGCACCACGATGAGAGAGATGGCACAGAGCCAGGCCGTACGCGTGGGGGTCGTGGGATTGGTCGTCACGGCCGCCGTCGTATTGGCATCGCTCCAGTATCAGAATCTGCACTTCCTGAAATCGGGTGTCGGGTACAGCGCGGTGTTCGCCGACGCCAGCGGTCTCGCGCCGGGAGACGAAGTCAACGCCGCCGGAGTGAAGATCGGAACGGTGAACCGGATCGAGGTCGAGCACGGACTCGCCCGCGTGGACTTCACACTCGACGGCTCGATCGGTTTGGGAGAAAGCACATCGGCGGCCGTCACCACTCTGTCGTTGCTCGGCAAGCGAGCGGTATCACTCGATCTGGACGGTCCGGGAAGGATCGCGGTCGGCGGGGAGATCCCGGTCGAGCGAACAAGATCGGCGTACTCGCTGCCCGACGTACTCGGTGACCTCACCACGACGGTCGAGGACATCGATCTCGACCAACTCTCCGAATCGCTCGACGCAGTGGGACAGGTGATGTCCGACAGTGCGCCGAACCTGAGGCCGGCACTGGACGGTGTCGCACGGATCTCCGACAGCGTCAATAGACGCGACGACATGTTGCGCACCTTGCTGTCCGATGCAAACGACGTCGCCGGGACGCTGGCCGAGCGTGGACCACAGGTCAACGCGCTACTCGTCGACGGCAACGCCTTGTTGGGAGAACTGGATCGGCGACAGGCGGCGCTGGGGGAAGTGATCACGAACATCTCGGCGTTGTCGACCCAGCTGAGCGGACTCGTCCACGACAACGAGGCGCAATTGCAGCCGGTCCTCGGCAAACTCGACACGGTTGTCGGCATTCTGCAGAACAACAAGGACAACCTTTCTCAGGGAATCGACGGTCTCGGTACGTACGTGGGCACGCTCGGTGACACCGTGGCCAGCGGCCCCTTCTACTACGCCTACGTCCAGAACCTGGTGCCGGCGCAATACACCCAACCGTTGATCAACGCGATGTTCGGGCTACCACCTGCGCCGCTACCGATTCCGGAGGTTCGATGATGGGTGCCTTACGAGTTCGCAAACCGGTGAACTGGCGTCGAATCGCCGTCGTTGGTGGAAGCGTCATCGGTGCGGCGATCGTCGTCGTGTCGGGATACCTTGCGGTGCAACATCTGCGCTACTACAACGTGACGGCCTACTTCACCTCGACGACCGGTCTGTATGTCGGTGACGACGTTCGTGTCGTGGGAGTCGACGTCGGCCGCGTCACCGCGATCGCCCCACAGGGAGATCGAATGCGCGTCGAACTGAAATTGGCGCGCGAGGTTCCCGTCGCCGAGGACGCGAAAGCGGTGATCGTTGCCCAGTCGCTGGTCTCGGCCCGCTTCGTGCAGTTGACGCCGGCGGTGACGGACGGCGCCGACGCACTGAATGACGGTGCGGAGATCCCACTCGACAGAACGGCCGTCCCGGTCGAGTGGGACCAGATCAAGGAACAGCTGGGCCGGGCTGCCGATGCTTTGGGTCCCGTCGGGGACGATCGCGGTCCCGCCGCCAACTTCCTCGACGGTGCCGGATCCGCACTGGCCGGCAACGGGGAAGCGCTGGGGCGCTCGGTGACCGAACTCTCGGAGGCTATGAGCACACTCGACGAAGGCGGAGCCGATCTGTTCGGCACCATCCGCGGCCTGCAGACCTTCACGACCGCACTCGCCGCAAGCGACGAACAGATCGTTCAGTTCCAAGGACGACTGGCAAATGTCTCGAGTGTGCTCGCCGAGAGCCGGACGCAATTGGCTCCGGCTCTCGCCGATCTGGACGCCGCCGTCGTCGACGTACAGCGGTTCGTCGAACAGAACCGAACCGGCTTGACGGAGCAGATCGGGAAGTTGGCCGACGTGTCCCAGGTACTGGTCGACAAGCGCGCAGGTCTCGAGAAGGTACTGCATCTGGCTCCGACAGCGTTGTCGAACTACTACAACGTCTACCGGCCGGCCCAAGGAGCGATGGTGGGTGTGCCCGCATTCCAGAACGTCGGCAACCCGATCGACTTGATCTGCGGCGGAATCGCCGGCCTGGCAAACGACACCTCGAAGAAGGGCGCGGATTTGTGCATCGAATACCTCGGCCCGTTGCTCAACACGATCAAGGCCAACTACCCGGACCTGAGCATCAATCCGACCCGGGCGCTCGGCGCTCTTCAGGACCAACTGGTGTACAGCGAGCCTGATCTGGAACCGACTGGCGCCTTGGGCTTTCCGACGGTACCGGTTGCGTCGAGTCTGACCGGACTGATCATGCCGTCGACAGGATCACGATGACTGCCCGCTGGTGGGGAACAGTGTGTGTGGCGGCGAGCGCCGTGCTCGTTCTGACGGGTTGTCAATGGAGCGGGCTGAATTCGGTGTCGCTGCCAGGCGCGGCCGGCCGCGGTGAGGGAAATTTCTCGGTCGTGATCGAGATGCCCGACGTCACGTCGATCAGTCCGAACTCTCCGGTCATGGTCAACGACGTGACAGTCGGGAGTATCAGTGCGATCGAGACCGACAACTGGCACGCACGAGTGACGGTTGCGCTCGACGGCTCGGTGTCGCTGCCCGCCAACGCGACTGCCAAGATCGGCCAAACCAGTCTGCTCGGATCCAAACACGTCGCGCTCGCGCCGCCCACCGAGGTAGCACCGGAAGGGAGGTTGTCGGAGGGATCCGTGATTCCCCTTGCATCGGCCAGTGTCTATCCCACCACCGAGGAAGCGTTGACCGCACTGTCATTGGTCCTCAACGGCGGCGGGCTCGCTCAGATTCACAACATCACCACGGAGCTGAACACGGCGCTCGGCGGACGGACCGACGCGGCTCGCGACCTGCTGAGCCAGATGGATACCGTGACCGAAACACTCGACCGTCAACGCGAGGCGATAGTCACGACCATGGAGAATCTCGACGTGTTCGCCGGCGAGATCACGGCTCAGCGAGACGTTCTCGGTGAGGCGTTGGAGACCCTTGATCCAGCCTTGGCGGAACTCAGCGCCCAACGCGTCGACCTGACCACCGCCCTCGATGCGGTCGGCAGGTTCGGGGACGTCGGGACCGATCTGGTCGACCGGACCCGCGACGATTTGAAAGCCAATTTGAGCGCCTTGGAATCGACGCTGCAGAAGGTGGTCGAAACAGGACCGGACCTGATCAACAATTTGGGCAACCTGAGTACCTTCCCCTTCCCCCAGACGACCATCGACGACGGAATGCGCGGCGATTACACCAATTTGTGGGCGCTGATCGACCTCACGAGTAATCGCCTCCAGTCAGGTCTCGGCTTCGGTACGCCGTTCGGGGCGCCGCAAACCCCCGTGGAGAACGGAGTACTGGTCGATCCCTTGACCGCCCCACTCGGCACAGGGCAGCCCGGCCCACCTGGCACAGCGCAACCCGCCCAGGGAGGTGGACGATGATTCTCACGAAGTTGGTGCGAAGGCAATTGACGATCTTCGCGATCCTGGCGGTGATAGGCATGAGCGCAGCGGCTATCTCGTACCTGAGAGTTCCGACCATGCTCGGCATCGGGCGCTACTCGGTGACAGTCGAACTGCCCGACGCCGGCGGCCTGTATCGGAACGCGAACGTGACCTATCGCGGCGACACCATCGGTCAGGTCAGGTCGGTGCGTCTGTCTCCGGGAGTTGTACGCGCCGAATTATCTTTGGAGAGTGCGGTTCCCGTTCCCTCCAGCGGGCTCACAGTAGCGGTGCGAAGCGTGTCGGCAATCGGCGAGCAATACGTCGACATGCAACCGAGCACCGCGGACGGACCCTTTCTGACCGACGGAGACGTGATCGGCCCCGACGCTGTCACGATCCCGACCGAGATCGGACCGGTCCTCGATCAGGCGCAGGCGATGCTCGCATCCGTACCGCAGGACAAGTTGCGATCGGTGATCGACGAGTCCGCGGCAGCTTTCGGAGGCAGGGGAGAGGATCTGGCTCGTCTGCTGGATTCGACCACCTCGTTCGTCGATCAGATGTCTGCTGCCACAACGCCGGCTACGACGCTCATACAGAAGTTGGATCCGCTCCTGCAGACACAGGTGGTGACGGGCGATCAGATTCGCCAGTGGGCGGCCAGTGTCGCTCAACTCAGTGGACAGTTGGAGGTCGCCGACGGGTCCGTGCGCAATATCCTCGAGACCGGACCGGGCCTTGCGACCGAGGCCGACTTGCTGTTTCAAGGCCTCAAACCCACTTTGCCTGTGCTGCTTGCCAATTTCACCAGCACCGCTCAGGTGGCTTTGACGTACAACGCCGGGTTGGAGCAGGTGCTCGTCATCTTGCCGCCACTGGTCGCGGCACAGGAAACCGTCGTACAACGCGGGCAGGTGGACGGCGCCGCGAACGTCAACTTCCATCTCCAAGCGCAGGACCCTGCGGCGTGCTCGACCGGTTACCTTCCTGCCGATCAGCGACGGGACCCGACCCAGACGAGTGTGCCGGACACCCCGGCTGATCTGTACTGCAAAGTGCCACAGAACTCGGTCTTCGCCGTTCGTGGATCCCGGAACATTCCCTGCATGGAGGTACTGGGCAAACGAGCACCGAGCCCGGAGATCTGTCGGAGCCCCGAAGCGTACGTGCCGTCGGGGACCAATGCGCCCGGCGAGTTGTACACCGGGCCTGACGGAGTCGACTATCAACACACGGAGTTGGCTCCGGCTGACTCCGGTCCGGGGGAGGGTGAGCCGTGGCAACAGTTGCTGACGCCGACGAATCGCTGAGAGGTGAGGTGCTGGATCCGGTCGGAGGGAAGCGCGGTGTACTTACTGCCCTGGTCTGGATTGCACTCGCGGCTCTGAGCGTCGTTGTGGTCTTCGGTGCTCTGGCAGTTCGATCGGACCGCGCGCGAGAGTCCCAGCGTCAAGGGTTCGTCGACGGTGCTGTCGCAGGAACCCTTGCTCTGATCGACGTTCACTCTGCCACGCTCGACGAGGATCTCGCGGAGCTGAAGTCGCTGACTACGGGAACTTTTGCAGACGAACTGAAGTCCGGTGAATCTGCGTTCGTCGCATCGATCCGTGATTTCGCCGTCGATTCCGACGGTCGTGTCGACACCGCAGCCCTGGCATCGGAATCCGGAACCTCGGGGGTGGTACTGATCGCGGCATCGGCTCAGGTCGCCAATTCAGCGGGAGAGTCTTCGGCGCGAACCTACCGTCTGCGCGTCGGTGTCGAGGACGTCGACGGGCGGGTACTGATGTCGAGTGTGGAGTTCGTGCCGTGAAGCGCATGGTCATAGCGCTTGCAGCGTTGGTCTTGATGGGAGTCGGCGGCACTGCGATCTGGAGTCACCACCGTTCGGCAGCCGCCGAAACCGCACGTGCCGAGGTGATCGGTGTGGCGCCGATGCTCGTCGAGAATCTCTTGAGCTACAACAGCGACACGGTGGACGAGGATCTTGCACATGCTGCCGAGGGCGCAAGTGGAACATTTCAGGACCGCTTCGCTGAATTCGGATCGAAAACCGTTGCACCCCAGTCGAAGGAGCAAGGAATCAGCACGAAGGCGCGAGTAGTCGATGTCGGAGTGCTCTCCGCTGCTGCAGACCGAGCGGAATTGCTCCTGTTTGTCGATCAGATCACGACGAGTATCGCGCGGCCGGCACCAGCGTCGACGTCGAGCCGAGTCGAGGTGACACTCGATCGAGTCGACGGCACATGGCTGGTGAGTGCCATGACCCCCATCTAGTGAAGGTTGTCGCGGCCCGCCATGATCAGCCTGGCAGTGACTTCGAGCCGGTCTGCGATCTGCGAATAGGACTCGTAACCCATGCCGGCTCGGACAAGCGCTCCGGACCAGGAGATTTCGAGTGCTTCGAGTACGTCGGGATCGTATGACGGCCCCAGCGCCTCGATGAGCCGCTCGCGGATGTTCTTGCCGATACGTCCCCGAAGGTGTTCGACGTCGGGATCGTTGCCCATCATCGCCGTGGTCACGGCCGCGGCCAGCTCCGGTTCGTCGGAAACGAGGAGTGCGACGCTTCGAAGGACCGAGCAGACCTGCGCTTCTCGTTCCGTCTCGGGGGAGGGCTCGTGCGGTACCGCGTCGAGTCGGCGCCAGAACAGTTCTGCCACAAGGTGACTCTTGGACGAGAAATAGGTGTACGCCGTAGCCGCGGCGACACCGGCTTCCGCTGCCACCATCCGCACGGTCAGATCCGCAAACCCTTTGTCGCGCAGGACCGTGATCGCTGCCGCGGTCAATCGATCGACGGTTTCGGCTTGCTGCTGTGTGAGCCGTCGACGAGTGGACTCGAACTTGGTCTTACCAGACATGTGTCCAGACACTACGGGATCGGACCCGTGCGAGCAAAGTGTGCGCTATCGCTGCTCGTTCTCGTTCTCGCTCCCGCTCGGCGTCATGTCTCGCTCCCGCTCGGTGGGACAGAATTTCGAACCCGCGCGATCGCTAAGTCCATGTGTTAGAACGATTTCTAGAACATGTTCGGAAACTGTGCCCAGAATCAGAGAGGCTGACGATGACGAAGTGGGACGAGACGTGCGACGTACTCGCTGTGGGATCAGGCGGCGGACTCACCGGCGCGTACACGGCAGCCCGCGAAGGCCTCGACGTCATTGCGATCGAAGCAACCGACAAGTACGGCGGAACAACGGCGTACTCGGGCGGCGGCGGAATGTGGTTCCCGTGCAACGCCGTTCTTCGTCGGGGCGGGGACGACGACACCATCGAGGATGCGCTGGAGTACTACCGATCAGTGGTGGGTGATCGTACGCCCGCCGACGTTCAGGAAGCCTACGTTCGAGGTGGCGCCGGGTTGATCGACTACCTCGAAGAGGACTCGAACTTCGAGTTCCAGATACTGCCGTGGCCCGACTACTTCGGTGAAGAGCCCAAGGCTCGAGCGAGCGGACGGCACATTGTTCCCAAGCCGATGAACGCGAACAAGCTGGGTGCGCTTCGTGATTCGCTTCGTCCGCCGCTGGCGACGGAACGGCTGGGGGAGGAGTTGCCGAAGTACCTCGTCGGCGGCCAGTCGTTGATCGGTCGATTCCTGTTGGCTCTTGCGGAACTCCCGAACGCCACCATGCACCTGAAGACCACTCTCGAGGAACTGGTTGTCGAGGACGGAGTGGTGGTCGGAGCCGTCGTCGACCGAGATGGTCGGCGTCGAACCATTCAGGCACGCAGAGGAGTGATCCTCGCCGCCGGTGGATTCGAGCAGAACGAGACCATGCGTGCCGAATTCGGTGTCCCCGGATCCGCTCTCGACACGATGGGCTGCCCCGGCAACCTCGGGAAGGCGCACCAGGCGGCGGTCGCCGCGGGTGTCGACACCGACCTGATGGGCGAGGCCTGATGGTCGCCGGGACTCACCCATCCAGATGGGCGCTCCGCGTTTGCGCTGTGGTTCACCGGCGGAATCTTCGTGGACGACGACGGTCGTCGATTCGTCAACGAATCAGCGCCGTACGACCGCTTGGGTCGCTCTGTCATCGAACACATGCGGGCAGGGAAAGTGACCACGCCGTACTGGATGATCTACGACAACAGAGAAGGCGCAGTGCCGCCGGTGAAGGCACCCAACGTACCCATGGCCCAGACGGAGCAGTATGTGGCTGCGGGGTTGTGGAAGAGTGCACAGACACTCGAAGACCTCGCTGCCCAGATCGATGTTCCCGCAGCGGAACTGGTGGAGACCGTGAAGCGATTCAACGCGTTTGCGGCGACTGGCTTCGACACGGACTTCGGTCGAGGAGACACTGCGTACGACCGCGCCTTCTCCGAGGGGGCTTCGCCGCTCGTACCGATCGATCAAGGGCCGTTTCACGCTGCCGCTTTCGGCATCTCCGACCTCGGGACCAAAGGTGGTCTACGGACCGACGCGACCGGGAGGGTGCTCAAAGCCGACGGTACGGCGATTGCCGGGTTGTACGCGGCGGGGAACACGATGGCAGCGGCCAGCGGGACTACGTACCCCGGCGGTGGAAACCCGATCGGAGCGAGCATGCTGTTCAGTCACTTGGCTGCACTCGACCTCGCGAAGCTGCCGTCTTGATCATCAGTCGCTCGTCTCGGGGATGTGGTCAGGCCTTGCCGAGTCCGGCGGCGATTCCCTTGTCCAGTTGGGTGAGCATTGCTGTACCCAACGACGAAAGCTGGGCGACCTGGCGATCGTCGAGGCCCTCGAAGAGGAGACCTTGAACTGAGGCGACGTGCGGCGGTGCGGCCGCGACCACCTTTGCCATTCCCTCATCGGTGAGCACTGCGTTGGAGCCGCGGCTGCCACGAATGACTTCCCGTTTCACCCAGCCGGCCTTCTCCATCTTCGTGATCACGTGCGAGAGGCGGGACAGGGACGCGTTCGCGCGCTGGGCCAGTACCGACAACTGGAGCTTGTGGTCGGGGGCGTCCGAGAGTGCCGCGAGTACGAAGTATTCGAAGTGTGTGAGTGCCGAATCGCGTTGTAGTTGAGTGTCGAGTGCGGCAGGCAACCGTGTCACGAGAGCGATCAGTGTCAGCCATGCTTCTTGCTGCTCGGCTGTGAGCCACTTCGTCTGAGACTGCGCGTCGGGCTGCGCGGTCGGTTCACTCATCGGTGACTTCTCCTTCGGGTCGAGCATTCTTCGTGCACGGAGCGTGCTTGTGTACAGCGTCTCAGACGCATGTCCAGAAGAATCCTGCGGGGAATAGTTGCGGGACGCAAGTGTTGAGTTTTATATTAGGTTGAATCTTCAACTTACGACGAATGTCTATCCCGAGGAGTCCGTATGTCCACCACAACCATGCCTGCGCTGTATCTCAGCCACGGTGCTCCGCCGCTGGTGGACAGCGCGTTGTGGGTCGACCAGTTGGGGGCGTGGGCCGGCGATCTTCCGCGGCCGACGGCAATCCTCGTCGTATCGGCGCACTGGGAATCAGCACCGCTGACGATCGGATCGACGACCACGGGCACCCCGCTCATCTACGACTTCGGTGGTTTTCCCGAGAGGTTCTACCGCGCGAAGTACAACTCTCCCGGCGCTCCGGAACTCGCCGCCCAGGTTGCCGCGTTGATGCCGGACAACGAACGCGTGGTTCAGCAGCCGAATCGAGGCCTGGATCACGGTGCCTACGTGCCGCTCACGGTGATGTACCCGGACGCAGACATCCCGGTACTGCAAATTTCGCTGCCAACCCTCGATCCCGAGCGTTTGCTCCATCTCGGACAGCGCCTACGGCCACTCCGTGAGCAAGGTGTACTGATCGTGGGATCCGGATTCACCACGCACGGGCTACCGTTCCTGCGCGATCCGTCACCGGAGGCGCAGGCCCCGGGATGGTCGGCGGAATTCGACGCGTGGGCAGGGGAGAGGTTCGCTGCCGGTGACGTCGATTCCTTGATCGACTTCCGCGCTCAAGCTCCCGGGATGCCGTACGCGCATCCGACCATCGAGCACTTCGCCCCGTTGTTCGTCACGCTCGGTGCGTCGTCCGATCCGGAACAGGTGCCCACCCAGGTGATCGACGGATTCTGGATGGGGCTTGCGAAGCGCTCGATTCAGGTCGCATAGAGGGTTTAAATCGCGCAGAGAATCAGGTGCCCAGGCACGTCAGCTTCGATTGCGAAGGAACTCGAGCGCCTGGTCTCCGTGGGTGTTGGCGCGTAGTTCACTCGAGATGACTTTGAGGACGGTGCGGTCGGTGTCGATCACGAAGGTCGAGCGTTTGACCGGAGCCAACTTGCCCAGGAGTCCGCGCTTGACGCCGAACTGTTCGGCTACCTTGCCCTCGGTGTCGGCGAGTAGGGGGTAGTCGAAGGATTGTGCGGTGGCAAAGGTGGACTGAGCTTCGACCGTATCGGTGCTGATGCCCGCTCGCGAAGCGCCCACCGCGGCGAATTCGCTGCCGAGGTCACGGAAGTGGCACGCCTCGGCGGTGCACACCGGCGTCGAGGCTGCCGGGTAGAAGAAGAGGACCAAGGGTCCGTTCTCGAGCAGGCTCGTCAGCGAGCGCGGAGTCCCGTCCTGGTCGGGCAGTGAGAAATCGGGAGCGAGTTGGCCTGGTTTCATTCGGCCGAGGTTACCCGCGCACGACGGCCACATGGGGGAGCCTGGGATGATGGAGCCATGCACGGCGAGCCCACCTCCATGTCCGCACGGTCATCCGACACCGCGATCGTCGGTGACGCGTCCGATTCCACCACGACCCGGGAGCAGTTCCGAGCTCTCGCAGCTGAGCACCGGGTCGTTCCGGTCACTCGGAAAGTGTTGGCGGACTCCGAAACTCCGCTCTCGGCGTACGAGAAGTTGGCCGGCAATCGTCCCGGCACCTTCTTGCTCGAGTCGGCCGAGAACGGTCGTTCGTGGTCGCGGTGGTCGTTCATCGGCGTCGGGAGTCCGGCTGCACTGACCGTCGTGGACGGAGAGGCGGCCTGGTACGGCAACGTTCCGGCCGGCGCTCCGGCCGGCGGCGACCCGATCGACGCGCTCGGTGCCACCCTCGAGCTGCTTCGTTCGGAGCGGCTGCCCGACCTGCCCCCGCTGACCGGCGGAATGGTCGGATTCCTCGGCTACGACGCGGTGCGGCGCCTCGAGAGATTGGGTGACTCCGCGGTCGACGACCTGCAGATCCCCGAGATGGTCATGCTGCTTGCCGCCGACATCGCCGCAGTCGATCACCACGAAGGGGCGATCACCCTCATCGCCAATGCCGTCAACTGGGACGGCACGGACGAGCGCGTCGACACGGCGTACGACGACGCAGTCGCCAGGTTGGACGCGATGACTCGTGCTCTCGCGGCGCCGGCGAAATCGACGGTGTCGACATTTTCGAAAGCGACTCCGAACTACCGTCGTCAGCGCACCACCGAAAGCTTCGGTGTCGATGTCGAAAAGTTGATCGGCGACATCGAAGCGGGCGAGGCATTCCAGGTAGTTCTCTCGCAGCGATTCGAGATCGATTGCACTGCAGCACCGATCGACGTGTACCGGATGCTGCGAGCGTCGAACCCCAGCCCGTACATGTATCTGCTCAACGTGCCGAACGGTGATGGAGAGACGGCGTTTTCGATCGTCGGTTCGAGCCCGGAAGCACTGGTAACCGTCGCCGAGGGCGTCGCGACAACACACCCGATCGCTGGAACCAGATGGCGCGGTGCCACAGAGGAGGACGACATCCTGCTCGAGAAAGATCTCCTCGCCGACGAGAAGGAAAACTCCGAGCACCTCATGCTCGTCGATCTGGGGCGAAACGATCTGGGTCGTGTCTGTCGCCCGGGCACGGTGAAGGTGCACGACTACCGGCACATCGAGCGGTACAGCCACGTGATGCATCTCGTATCGACGGTCACCGGACATCTGGCCGAGGGAAAGCACGCTCTCGACGCCGTCACCGCATGCTTCCCCGCTGGAACCCTCTCGGGGGCACCCAAGGTCCGAGCGATGCAGCTGATCGAAGAACTGGAACCGACCAGGCGCGGTATCTACGGCGGCATCGTCGGCTACCTCGACTTCGCCGGCGACGCCGACACCGCGATCGCGATCCGAACGGCATTGATCAAGGACGGGATCGGATACGTCCAGGCGGGCGCCGGCGTCGTCGCCGACTCGGATCCGGTCTACGAGGACACCGAGGCCCGCAACAAGGCGATGGCAGTGCTGAGCGCGATTGCGTCGGCGCACACCCTGCGCACCATCGGAGGTGACGATCAGTGAGTGAGAACGAGTCGAGTGCAGCGGAGCCTACAAGCGTTTCTCGTGGCACCGCCGTGCCGAGAACGCTTCTGCTGGCGTTGTCGGCAGCAGCTCTGTGGGGCAGCTCACGAATGACGTGGGTTCATCTGACCTCGAGCGACGGCAAGACGCTGGAGAGGACGACGGATCTCGACGGCAGCACCTGGGCGGCGGCGATGACTCCGCTCGCGCTCGCGCTTCTGGCGGCGATCGCGGCGTCGTTTGCGGTGCGAGGTTGGGCACTTCGGGTAGTCGGACTGTTGGTTGCCCTCGTCGCCATCGCGGTAGCGGTTCCGGCAGTGCAGTTGTTGGTGTCCGGAGCCTCTGCGGACCGAGCGGTGGACTTGGCCGAGTTGTCCGGTCACCCGGAAGATCTCTCGACGACTGTTTCGGTATTGCCTGCCTTGCTTGCGTTGGTCGGAGCGGTGGCGGCGCTCGGCGCGGCGGTACTTCTGATGCGCAAACCTCCAGTGCGAGGCGGGTTGTCGTCGAAATACGACAACCCTGCCGCGCGCCGCGAGGCCGCAGCCAAGCTCGGTCAGGGAGACAAACCCGCATCGGACGAGCCTGTGACACAACGGATGTTGTGGGATGCGCTCGACGCCGGAGAGGACCCGACAGAGACTGACGGGGACGACGGAGTTGGGGGAGACAACGGCGCGAAACCGGGGTCGTCCCACTGAGTAAGACTGAACCCTCACCTGCGTGGGTACCCCGACGGAGTAGCAAAATTTCGTCCCACTAGGCTGAGACCACCCTGATGACGTATCTCACATCGGGCTCTTGCCCAGAAAGGATTCGGGCCACGATGACCGTACTCGACTCGATTCTCGACGGGGTGCGCGCTGATGTCGCCGCCCGCGAAGCCGTACTCGACTTCGCTGCAGTCAAGGCTGCTGCGGCCGCTGCACCGCCTGCACTCGATGCTGCAGCAGCACTTCTGGAATCGAGCATCGGCGTCATCGCCGAGGTCAAGCGAGCGAGCCCGTCAAAGGGTGCGTTGGCCGACATTGCCGATCCCGCTGAGCTTGCCGCGGCGTACCAAGCCGGTGGCGCACGCATCATCAGTGTTCTCACCGAAGAGCGCCGTTTTCACGGCTCGTTGGCCGACCTGGACGCAGTCCGTAAAGCGGTCACCATTCCGGTGCTCCGCAAGGACTTCATCGTGGGGCCGTACCAGATTCACGAGGCTCGCGCTCACGGCGCCGACGTCATCTTGCTGATCGTCGCGGCACTCGAGCAGCAGGCGCTCGCCTCGTTGATCGATCGCACCGAATCTCTGGGAATGACTGCCCTCGTCGAGGTGCACACGGAGGAAGAAGCCAACCGCGCGCTCGAAGCCGGCGCCAAGGTGATCGGTGTGAACGCCCGCAATCTCAAGACTCTCGAGGTGGACAAGAACACCTTCGGTCGCATCGCTCCCGGTCTTCCGACCGAGACGATCAAGATTGCCGAGTCCGGTGTTCGCGGAACTGCCGATCTGTTGGCGTACGCCGGGGCGGGCGCCGACGCAGTGCTCGTCGGTGAAGGCCTCGTGACCAGCGGCGACCCTCGCAAGGCCGTCGCAGATCTGGTCAATGCAGGTGCGCACCCGTCCTGCCCCAAACCGTCTCGATAAATCGCTTCACCCGCCCGGCGTGCTTTGATGCACCCGGGCGGTGACCAGCGACACCGTTGGGGCAGACTGGTGGGGTGACTTCACGTACTCAGGAACCAGGCTCCGGTGCAATATTCAAGGGCGGCAACCTGCCGCCGGCCAGCGCGGGACTCACCGAGCGCTCCCACGATCCCGACGCCGGAGGCCATTTCGGCGTCTACGGCGGACGGCATGTGCCGGAAGCCCTCATGGCGGTTATCGACGAAGTCACTGCGGAGTACGAAAAGGCTCGAGCGGACGACACGTTCTTGAACGAACTCGACCGCTTGCAGCGCGATTACACCGGGCGCCCGTCGCCGATTTTCGAGGCAACGCGAATGAGCGAGTTCGCCGGCGGTGCGCGCATCCTTCTCAAGCGTGAAGATCTGAACCACACCGGTTCTCACAAGATCAACAATGTTCTCGGTCAGGTTCTGCTGGCAAAGCGTATGGGCAAGACCCGCATCATCGCCGAGACCGGAGCGGGCCAGCACGGTGTGGCATCGGCCACCGCCTGTGCACTGCTCGGTCTCGAGTGCGTCATCTACATGGGTGCTGTCGACACCGAACGTCAAGCACTGAACGTCGCACGCATGCGCCTGCTCGGCGCGGAGGTCGTTTCGGTCGAGACCGGTTCGCGCACGCTCAAGGACGCGATCAACGAAGCCTTGCGCGACTGGGTTTCCCACGCGGACAACACCTATTACTGCTTCGGTACCGCGGCAGGCCCGCACCCGTTCCCCACCATCGTTCGGGACTTCCAGCGAGTGGTCGGCCTCGAAACACGCGTCCAGGTTCAGGCACTGACCGGCCGCCTGCCCGATGCAGTCACAGCCTGCGTCGGAGGCGGCTCCAACGCAATCGGAATCTTCCACCCGTTCATCGACGATCTGTCGGTACGGCTGGTTGGCTACGAAGCGGCCGGCGACGGTGTCGAAACCGGAAGGCATGCAGCAACGTTCGCCGGCGGTACCCCTGGTGCATTCCAGGGTGCCTACTCCTACCTCCTCCAGGACGAAGACGGTCAGACCATCGAATCGCACTCGATCTCTGCTGGTCTGGACTACCCGGGCGTCGGACCCGAGCACGCTTACCTGAGCGATATCGGGCGTGCGACCTACGAACCCGTCACCGACAGTGAAGCCATGGATGCGCTGCTGCTGCTCTCGCGCCGCGAGGGCATCATCCCGGCCATCGAATCGGCCCACGCCGTCGCCGGCGCACTCCGACTGGGCAAAGAACTCGGTGAGGGCGCGATCATCGTCGTCAATCTCTCCGGTCGCGGTGACAAGGACATGGACACCGCCGCAAGCTGGTTCGGTCTTTTCGACGGCGCCTCAGGTCAGGCAGCCGCTCCGGATGATGCAGCAGACGAGAACGACAACACGGAAGGCTCGGACAAGTGAGCGAACGACCATCACGCCTCGCACCCACCTTTGCCGCCTGCAAGGCTGACAAGCGTGCCGCCCTCGTCGGTTACCTGCCTGCCGGTTATCCGACCGTTCCCGAATCGATCGACGTGTTCAAGGCGATGGTCGACGGTGGCTGCGACATCATCGAAGTCGGTGTCGCGTATTCCGATCCGGTCATGGACGGTCCGACCATCCAGCGTGCAGCCGAAACTGCACTCACCAACGGCGTTCGCCTTCGCGACATCTTCACCGTGATCGAGCAGATCAGTTCGGTCGGCGGCAAGGCCGTCGTGATGACCTACTGGAACCCGGTACTGCAGTACGGCGTCGACAAGTTCGCACGAGACCTCGCTTCCGCCGGCGGGCTCGGACTGATCACCCCCAACCTCATTCCGGAAGAAGCCGGCGCCTGGATGGAAGCATCCGAGGAGCACCACCTCGACCGGATCTTCCTTGTCGCTCCGTCCTCGACGGAAGAACGACTCGCGATGACACTCGATGCGAGTAGTGGATTCATCTACGCGGCCTCGACGATGGGTGTCACCGGCGCTCGCGACGCCGTGTCTTCGATGGCTCCGGAACTGACCGCACGAATCCGCGCGCATTCCGACATTCCCGTCGGCGTCGGATTGGGAGTTCGCTCCGGCGCACAGGCTGCCGAAATCGCGGCATACGCCGATGCCGTCATCGTCGGCTCGGCTCTGGTCTCCGCGGTCGAGAACGGCCTGGGAGCGGTTCACTCGCTCACCGAAGAACTCGCCGAGGGCGTCCGCTCGGCTACCGTGGCGTCGTGACCTCAACTGTGGACCTGCTGGCCTATATCCCCAGCCCGCCCCAAGGCGTCTGGTACGTCGGACCGGTGGCGCTTCGCGCCTACGCGCTCTTCATCATCCTCGGCATCATCGTCGCGATCGTGTGGGGAGATCGTCGTTGGGTCGCCCGCGGCGGCGAGAAGGGGACCGTTCTCGACATCGCGATCTGGGCCGTTCCCTTCGGTCTGATCGGTGGCAGGCTCTACCACGTTTTGACCGACTGGCCCGCCTATTTCGGCGAGAACGGTCAGCCACTCGACGCACTCAAGGTGTGGCAGGGAGGCCTCGGAATCTGGGGAGCAGTGTTCCTCGGCGGCATCGGTGCGTGGATCGGCTGCCGTCGACGCGGCATTCCGGTGTCCGCCCTCGGAGACGCGATTGCGCCCGGAATCTTGCTCGCGCAGGCTATCGGTCGTATCGGCAACTACTTCAACCAGGAATTGTACGGTCGCGAGACCACCGTCCCGTGGGGCCTCGAGATCTTCGAGCGTGTGAACTCTTCCGGCCAGCTCGATCAACTGGCAGGTGTCTCCAACGGAGAAGTCATTCGGGTCGTTCACCCGACGTTCCTCTACGAAGCTGTGTGGAACGTCCTGATCGTGATCCTGCTGGTCCTCGTCGACCGACGATTCAAGATCGGCCACGGACGCCTGTTTGCTCTGTACGTCGCGGGCTATTGCCTGGGCCGGTTCGTCGTCGAACTGATGCGCGACGATTTCGCCTACGAGATCGCCGGCATTCGCGTCAACACCTTCACTTCGGGGATCGTGTTCTTCGCCGCACTGGCCTACTTCTTCCTGGCGAAGAAGGGTCGTGAGGATCCGGCTGATTTGAAGTCGAAGGACTACGTCGCTGCGGTAGCTGCCGGCGAAGCAGGAGTCGCGGCGCCAGTTACCGAAACTGATTCGGCGAAGGCCGATGCTGAAGATTCTGAATCCGATGCTGCTGAATCCGCTTCCAGTGAGGCAAGCACCTCCACGGCAGCGTCGGATGAGTCGTCGGACGCGGTGAAGCTGTCGAAGAAAGACAAGCCGTGACAGGTCCCTATTCGCAGGGGGGATTCCCCGAGGATCAGGGACCGGTCTACGGCGCGCCCAATCCGTACGGATATCAGCAGCCATTGCCGCCTCCATCGATGTACGGGTTCGGAGATCCCTACGCCCCGTACGGTCGGCACCCGGTAACCGGGGAACCGTATTCCGACAAGTCGAAGGCCACCGCTGGACTGTTGCAGATCTTGCTGGGCTTCTTCGGAATCTGTGGAGTCGGGCGCCTCTATATCGGAAGTGTCGGCATCGGATTGTGCCAACTGCTCGGCATGTTCTTCGCGCTGTTCATGTCGGCGTTCCTCATCGGAATTCCATTTGCGATCGGAATCTGGATCTGGGCGTTCGTCGACGGCATCGTGATACTTTCGGGCAATGCGCGGGACGGTGCTCGCCGGCCATTGCGAGGATGAGTCGCGAGCGCGAACCGAGGAAACATGTGTGGGGGACTGGCCTCGAGAAGGTCGAACCTTCTCGAAGTCCGATAACAAAAGCTATTACGTACCGTCGTCGAATCGAAGGAAAGTACGTTGCCTAACTTGAACAAGAATCCGGAACCTTCCGAGTCGGGGGACTCGTCTGGATCACAGCCGCCGGTTCCACCGCAGTTCGGGTCGCCGTTCGACTACGACGCGACGGCGGATGCGTCGTTGACGGAAACCTCGGCACCCACCGAAAAGACGCCGTCGACGGAGACCACCGGCACCGGTCCAGGCTGGGACACGTATTCGGGAGTCGGAAACGGTCCGGGATGGGGAAACCACCCCATCTACCCGCCGCCGACCGGAACCGAATCGACCACAGCGTTTCCCGCTGCCGATTCTGATTCCACCCCGAATCAGCCCACAGCGCCGTACACGTCGCAGGAAAGCTACGCCGCTCAGAACTATCCGGCGACCGACTATCCGGCGCCGGACTACTCGAGGCCGACCCAAACCCCGACGGACGGTCCCGTCTACGGTGCACCGGCAGATCAGACTCCGAATCCCTACGCGGCTCCGCCGCAGGGCTACCCCCAGCCGGGATACTCACAGCCGGGTTACGGTCAGCCTCAGGGGTACCCACAAGCTCAGGGGTACGTCCAACCCGGCTACGGTTTGGTTGATGCATCCGCGCCTTATGGCCGTGATCCGCTGACGGGTGAACCGTTCTCGGACAAGTCGAAGACCACCGCTGGCCTGTTGCAGATTCTTCTCGGATTCATCGGTATCTGCGGCATCGGTCGGTTGTACATCGGAAGCACGACTATCGGAGTGCTCCAGCTACTCGGAATCTTCCTCGGCTACATTCTTCTGTTTCTGGTCGTGGGAATTGTGGTCGTCCCAGCGATCTGGATCTGGGCTTTCATCGACGGCATTATGATGTTGACGGGTAGCGTGCGTGACGGCCAAGGTCGGCCACTGCGTAGCTGATCGAAAACGATGTTCGGAACTGTGGCCCCCTGACGCTCGTCGTCAGGGGGCCACAGTTTTACTCTCGCGACCTGCGGTTATGGGCTGATAAACTAGCGCACGTCGGCTGCATGTCCGCGTGGAGGTCGCCGAGTGCCGTTTTCTCGAATACCTGAACCTCGGGGCCTGTACGACCCCGATCAGGAAACCGATTCGTGTGGTGTAGCCGTGGTAGCAGACACCTCTGGACGCCACCTGCATTCCGTTGTCGACGATGCGCTCGCGGTCCTGGGCAATCTCTCCCATCGCGGCGCAGTTGGGCGCGAATCCAACAGCGGAGACGGCGCGGGCATTCTGATTCAGCTGCCGACGGAGTTCTTCGACGCGGTGACCGAGTTCGAGCTTCCACCACCCAACGCGATGGGTGAGAACACCTACGCGGCCGGAAACTGCTTTCTCCCGGTGGATCAGGAAGCACGTCGGCGCGCGGTAGTTCGGATACACCGGTACGCAGCGGCAGAAGGACTGCAGATTATCGGGTGGCGAGAGGTGCCAGTCGACCGAGACTGCGTCGGAACCGTTGCCGCGCAGTGCGCTCCGTACATCAGTCAGTGTTTTGTGACGTGCGCCGAGTCACGAGATCGTAGTGTGGGCGGAATTGCCTTGGACCGACGAGTCTTTGCCCTCAGGAGACAAGCCGAGCGGATTCACTGTGCCGACACT
>NZ_LVCT01000196.1:0-4090 GCF_001647205.1 Rhodococcus sp. EPR-134 | reverse complement strand
CACCGAATGCGAACTGCGTTGGCAGTAGTGCACAGTCGATACTCCACGAACACATTTCCGTCGTGGCCACTCGCTCAGCCGTATCGCTGCATCGCCCACAACGGCGAGATCAATACGATTGTGGGAAACAGGAATTGGATGCGCGCTCGCGAGCCGATGCTGCGGAGCACACTTTTAGGTGGGGACATCGATCGCCTGTTTCCGATCTGCACCCCGGGAGGATCCGACTCTTCGTCGTTCGACGAAGTACTGGAGCTTTTGACGATCGGGGGCCGCAGTGTGCAACACGCCATCGCGATGATGATTCCCGGAGCCTGGGAGAACGATTCTTCGATGCCCGACGAGATAAAGGCCTTCTACCAATTTCACGGTTGTCTGATGGAACCGTGGGACGGTCCGGCGTCCGTGACGTTCAGCGACGGCATTGTTGTCGGGGCCGTGTTGGATCGCAACGGTCTTCGCCCAGGGCGATGGTGGCGGATGAAGAACGACCGTATCGTGTTGGCCAGTGAGAGCGGTGTGTTCGACGCTCCCACGTCCGAGGTGTTGGAGAAGGGGCGCCTCGAACCGGGACGCATGTTTCTCGTGGACACCGCTCGCCATCGGATCGTTTCCGATGCGGAGATCAAGTCCGAACTCGCGAGCACAGCCCCCTACCGGGACTGGGTCGACGGGGGATTGGTCGACCTCGAGGAAATCCCCGAGACTGCGCCTGCCCGAGGCGATCCGGCTCCGCTGTTGCAACGGCAGTTGCTCTTCGGATACCACGCCGAGGACCTGCGGGACATTCTTGTCCCGATGGCAAGCTCAGGATCGGAGCCGTTGGGATCGATGGGTGTCGACACGCCTCTCGCCGTTCTTTCGGAGCGGCCGAAGCTGTTGTACGACTACTTTATTCAGCTCTTTGCTCAGGTGACCAACCCGCCTTTGGACGCGATTCGCGAGGAAGTCGTCACAACGCTTGGTGTCACCCTCGGCGCTGAGCAGAACTTGTTCGAAGCGTCGGCGCTGTCGTGCCGAAGGATTGTTCTCGATAAACCGGTGATCGGACCGGTGAAGATGGCGAAGGTCGCCGAACTATGCGGCGCAAGAACTCCGAGAAGCGCTGTCCTACGGGGAGGTTTCGATCCGAGAGGCAGTCTCGCCGAAGGCGTCGAGAGGCTTCGTGAGTCCGCCCGAACAGCCGCCGCAGCCGGTATCGAGATTCTGGTGATCTCCGACCGTGGATCAGGCCCTGAGCAGGCTCCCATTCCGTCATTGCTCGCAGTATCAGCCGTGCACCACGATCTGGTTCGTCATGGCCTGCGGACCAAGGTTTCCCTCGTCGTCGAGTCGGGTGACGCGCGCGAAGTTCATCACATCGCGCTGCTGATCGGCTACGGTGCGGCGGCTGTCCACCCGTATCTTGCTCTCGAATCGGTAGAAGCACTCAGCGAGCAAGACGAACTTCCCGGGATAAATTCGGAAAAGGCATCGGACAACTATCTGAAAGCGGCAAATTCCGGCGTGCGCAAAGTGATGTCGAAGATGGGAATCGCTACGGTTCACTCCTACACGGGCGCAAAGGTATTCGAGGCCGTGGGCTTGGGTCGAGAGTTGGTCGACGAATACTTCTGCAACACACGGAGCCGGATCGGCGGGATCGGTATCACCGAAGTCGCGCGAGAAGTTCTGATGCGTCACGCGGCTGCGTTCTCGTCGTCCGCAGTGCAGCATCGTCAGTTCGACAATCGTCAGTTGACCGACAGCGGACAATACCGGTATCGCCGCGGTGGTGAATTGCATGTGTTCACACCCGAGTCCGTGTTCTTCCTTCAGCATGCGACCCGGACGGGGCGAAGTGAGATGTTTCGTCGCTACAGCGATGAAGTCGATCGACTGAGCGCGCAGGGCGGAACACTTCGGGGATTGTTTCGATTTCGGCGTGAGATTCGTCAGCTGATTCCCCTCGATCAGGTCGAACCCGTCGAGATGATTCTCGCTCGATTCAACACCGGTGCGATGAGCTACGGTTCCCTCTCTGCCGAGGCGCACGAGACGATGGCGGTTGCGATGAATGCTCTCGGCGGACGTTCGAACACCGGTGAGGGCGGAGAGTCACCGGAGCGGTTGCGTGACAACAAGCGTCGAAGCGCAGTCAAGCAGGTCGCGAGTGGTCGCTTCGGGGTGACCAGCGATTACCTGGTCAATGCCACTGACATTCAGATCAAGATGGCCCAGGGCGCCAAGCCCGGTGAAGGAGGGCAGCTTCCGGGGTCCAAGGTGTACCCGTGGATCGCGGAAACCCGGTACTCGACACCTGGAGTCGGCCTCATTTCTCCGCCCCCGCACCACGACATCTATTCGATCGAGGATCTCGCCCAATTGATCTACGACCTCAGATGCGCGAACAATCGCGCGCGGATACACGTGAAGTTGGTCAGCGCAGCCGGAGTCGGGACTGTTGCGGCAGGTGTGGCCAAAGCACACGCCGACGTGGTGCTGATCTCGGGTCACGACGGCGGGACGGGTGCTGCGGCACTCTCGTCCATCCACCACGCGGCTACGCCGTGGGAGATCGGGCTGGCCGAAACTCAGCAGACCCTGGTGCTCAACGGGTTACGCGATCGGATCGTCGTCCAGTGTGACGGGGGTTTGCGCACGGCGCGGGACGTCGTCGTTGCTGCGTTGCTGGGGGCGCAGGAGTACGGGTTTTCCACGGCGCCACTCATCGCGGCCGGGTGCGTCATGATGCGGGTATGTCACCTCGACACCTGCCCTGTCGGAGTAGCGACGCAGAATCCCGAACTGCGCGAGCGATTCACCGGCCGGCCCGAGTACGTCGAGAACTTCTTTCGCTTCATCGCCGCCGACGTACGACGGTTGTTGGCAGAACTGGGGTTTCGAAGTATCGACGATGCGCTGGGGCACGCAGACGTATTGGAAATGTCTCCGGCGGTGGCGCATTGGAAGAGTCGGACGTTGGATCTCTCACCACTCTTCGACGTTCCGGCCACGCCGGCCGGCGCGGCCTACCAACCGTATGTACCTGTTTCGAGCGAACTCGAACGCACCCTGATCAAGTTGGCTGCGAACTCGCTCGAGGACGCTCGACCCGTACATATCGAACTGCCAGTACACAATACGGATCGAGCGGTGGGAACGAGGCTGGGCGCTGAGGTGACCAGACGCTACGGCGCCGTCGGGCTACCTCAAGGCACCATCGACGTCGTGCTCAGAGGAACGGCAGGCCAGTCACTCGGTGCGTTCCTGCCACCGGGCATCTCGCTGGTCGTCGTCGGCGATGCAAACGATTACGTGGGAAAGGGGCTCTCGGGTGGACGAATCGCGCTTCGGCCGAGTGAGGACGCACCCTTCGTGGCCGAGGATCAGGTGATTGCCGGCAATACGCTGCTGTACGGCGCTACGAGCGGTGCGCTCTATGCCAGGGGGCGTGTCGGGGAACGATTTGCGGTGCGCAACTCGGGCGCGGTCGCTGTGGTGGAAGGCGTCGGAGACCATGCGTGCGAGTACATGACCGGGGGTCGCGTCGTCATCATCGGCCCAACTGGTAGGAACCTTGCTGCGGGAATGTCGGGCGGAATTGCCTTCGTACTCGACGTGAAGGCAGAAAAGGTCAACCGCGACATGGTCGTTCTGGAGCGGCCTTCGGCGGAAGACTGTCGTCAGCTGGTCGAAATTCTCGGCGAGCATTTGGCTGCGACCGGTTCGCCGGTGGCGGCAAAACTTCTCGACGACTGGGTTGGCCAGAGTCCGAGATTCACCAAAGTTTTGCCTGTCGATTATCAGAAGGTCGTGGAAGAGAACGAACTGGTGGAGCCGGCTCATGCCTGACGCACGCGGGTTCCTCAACGTGAAACGATCCGGCTCACCGACCAGATCGACCGATGTGCGTGTCGGTGACTGGGCGTCAGTATACGAGTCGCTGGATCCCGTCGTGCGAAATCGAGACGTATCTGCACAGGCCTCGCGTTGCATGGACTGCGCTGTGCCGTACTGCCATTCGGCCGATGTGGGGTGTCCGCTCGGCAATCTCATTCCGGAATGGAACGACCTGGTTCGGCGTGGACGGTGGTCCGAAGCCTCGGAG
>NZ_LVCT01000195.1:0-35997 GCF_001647205.1 Rhodococcus sp. EPR-134 | reverse complement strand
ACACGTCGGGGGGTGTCACCATCAAGCGCATCGAACAGGCAATCGTCGACAACGCCTGGGAGTCGGGTTGGTTGGGGCCGCAGGCACCGGTAGTTCACAGCGGAAACTGTGTTGCGGTTGTCGGTTCGGGACCGGCGGGACTGGCCGCGGCTCAACAACTGACACGAGCCGGACACAGTGTCACGGTGTTCGAGCGGAGCGATCGGATCGGGGGACTGCTTCGCTACGGAATTCCGGAATTCAAGTTGCCCAAGGCCCTCATCAACCGGCGGCTGGACCAACTGACCGCCGAGGGGACCAGGTTCGTCACCGACTGCGCCGTCGGAGTGAACGTGAGCGCGCACGACCTCTCGACGGAATTCGAGGCGGTAGTCCTGGCGGTCGGGGCT
Organism: Rhodococcus sp. EPR-134; assembly: GCF_001647205.1. NCBI lineage: Bacteria > Bacillati > Actinomycetota > Actinomycetes > Mycobacteriales > Nocardiaceae > Rhodococcus > Rhodococcus sp. EPR-134. Next base: position 35,608 of record NZ_LVCT01000195.1, on the reverse strand, counting down.
GATCGTGCCAGAGACACCGACGTACCGGGTCGTAGTCTTCGCGGAATCCATCGTGCGATGACGTACCTGCGTGCGGCCAACCGCGAATGCGAGGGTGACGGTGCGTCGAGCATCTCGGCGCGAGGTAAGAACGTCGTGATCATCGGTGGCGGCGACACGGCCGCCGACTGCCTCGGCACGGTGCATCGCCAGGGTGCGCTCTCGGTGACGGAATTGGACTACCACGTCCCACCTCCGGCACGCCGCGATCGAGATCGCGACCCATGGCCGTTGTGGCCGCGGGTCCTGCGCACCTCGCCGGCGGACGAGGAGGGCAGTGACAAACGATTCCGATGGGCGGCGCAGGAATTTCTCGACGACGGTGGGGGTGCGGTCCGCGCAATCCGGATGGTTCCGGTAGCCGTGTCACGAGCGAAGGACGGACAACGGACCCTGGTGGAGACCGGCGACACGACGGATCTGGTGTGCGAGATGGTCTTGCTCGCTCTGGGTTTCGACGGCGTCGAAACCGCCCCACTGCTCACCGACCTTGATGTCGGCACCGATCCACTCGGCAGAATCGAGTGTGATGTCGGGTGGCAGACCCGGACACCCGGCGTATTCGTCTGCGGCGACGCGCATCGCGGGGCGTCGCTGGTCGTGTGGGCGATTGCCGAGGGACGGTCGGCCGCACGTGCCGTCGACGTGTTTCTCACAGGCGAGTCGGCGCTTCCGGCTCCGGTTCATCCAAAGGCATTTCCGCTGTTCGTGAGCTGACCAACTGAATCGAGTAAGTACAGAAAGTGCAGGTCGCAAATGCCGGATAGAAGTGCGGTGGGGTAGCGACTAGGCTCGAGCCGTGAACCGACGGACAAAAATTGTATGCACACTTGGACCTGCGACAGCTTCTGGCGACCGCATCCGTGAGCTCGTGGAGAGCGGCATGGACGTGGCGCGCCTCAACTTCAGCCACGGCGAGCATGCCGATCACGAAGAAAACTACATTCGCGTCCGCGCCGCGTCGGACGCCACCGGAAAGGCCGTCGGTGTTCTCGCCGACCTTCAGGGGCCCAAGATTCGCCTCGGCCGATTCAAGGACGAGCGGACCACCTGGGCCAACGGTGAAGAGGTTCGTATCACCGTCGACGACGTCGAGGGAACGCACGATCGCGTCGGGACCACGTACAAGGAATTGGCGCGCGACGCCAAGGCCGGCGATCGACTGCTGGTCGACGACGGAAAGGTCGGCCTGGTCGTCACGTCCATCGACGGCAACGACGTCGTCTGTCGGGTCACCGAAGGCGGTCCGGTCAGCAACAACAAGGGCCTCTCACTGCCCGGTATGAACGTCTCCGTTCCAGCCCTGTCGGGCAAGGACATCGCCGACCTCGAGTTCGCTCTCAAGCTGGGTGTCGACTTCATTGCACTCTCCTTCGTTCGCTCACCGGCGGACGTCGAATTGGTTCACGCCATCATGGATCGAGTCGGGCGCCGCGTTCCCGTCATCGCGAAGCTCGAGAAGCCCGAGGCCATCGACAATCTCGAAGCCATCGTGCTCGCGTTCGACGCCGTCATGGTCGCCCGCGGTGACCTCGGTGTCGAGTTGCCGCTCGAGCAGGTCCCGCTCGTTCAGAAGCGCGCAATCCAGATTGCTCGTGAGAACGCGAAGCCGGTCATCGTCGCGACGCAGATGCTCGAGTCGATGATCGAGAACTCACGTCCCACTCGCGCAGAGGCATCCGATGTCGCCAACGCCGTTCTCGACGGCGCCGACGCAGTCATGCTCTCGGGCGAGACTTCGGTGGGCAAGTACGTCATGGAAACCGTTCGCACCATGGCCCGCATCGTCGAGGCCGTCGAGAACGAATCAACCCGTGTCCCACCGTTGACCCACGTCCCGCGCACCAAGCGCGGTGTCATCTCGTACGCAGCACGCGACATCGGCGAACGTCTCGACGCCAAGGCCTTGGTTGCGTTCACTCAGTCCGGTGACACGGTGCGTCGACTGGCTCGTCTGCACACGCCGCTGCCGTTGCTCGCCTTCACACCGCTGCCCGCGGTGCGCAGTCAGCTGACGCTGACGTGGGGAACCGAGACGTTCCTGGTCGATGCGGTGGCCACCACCGACGAGATGGTGCGTCAGGTGGACAGTGCGTTGCTCTCCCTCGGGCGGTACGTCAAGGGCGACCTCGTGGTCATCGTTGCCGGATCCCCTCCGGGAACTGTCGGTTCCACCAACCTCATTCACGTCCACCGTATCGGCGAAGAGGACCACTGAGTGACCCACGCGAACGCGTCCACCGACCTCGGTACTCTCCTCGGTCTGTTGGATCTGGAGCAGATCGGTGAAGACGCGTTCCGTGGATACCACCCGAAACAGGTAGGTTCGCGGACGTTCGGCGGTCAGTTGGTGTCTCAGGCACTGATGGCCGCCGGGCGGACCGTCGACGGTGATCGCCCCATCCATGCGGTGAATGCCCATTTCATTCGCGGCGGAGATGTCAAGGCGCCCATCGAGTATCGGGTGGATCGTCATCGCGACGGGCGGGCGTTCGCCAACCGTCAGGTGACTGCCTATCAGGGTGAGAACGAATTGTTCGTGATGCTCGCGGCGTTCCAGGACTCCGGCAAGGGGCTCGACCATGCTGTCGAGATCCCGGATGTTCCACTTCCGGAGTCGTTGCCTCCCATCGGCGATCATCTGGTGGGGTACGAGGAGAAACTGCCGCATTTCAGTGCGGCGCTCAAGCCGATCGACATGCGGTACGCCAACGATCCGGCGTGGATCCTCAAGGGCACCGGCGAGAAACTCAACCACAATCGGGTATGGATGCGCCCCGACGGTGATCTGCCGGACGATTCGCTCATTCACGCTGCGACGCTGGCATATTCGTCCGACACCACCGTGCTCGATTCGATTCTGACCACTCATGGTTTGTCCTGGGGTCATGATCGTATCGTCGCGGCGACGGTCAATCATTCGATCTGGTTCCATCGCCCGTTCCGGTTCACCGACTGGGTTCTGTACGCCACCGAATCGCCGGTCGCCGCAGGTTCGCGCGGTCTGGCAACCGGACGGTACTTCTCGGTGGAAGGACTGCTGTTGGCGACGGTGGTCCAAGAAGGAATGATCAGGCATTTCCCGCGCAAAGGGGAATGAGATGCGGGCCCGAGACTGAACTCGGGCCCAGAATCAAGCAGACTTGCGATATTGCGGTGAGAGTTCGTCGGCGCGGTCCCACGGAGACCAGTCGACTTCGCGTCCATCGAGTTGGGCCGCAACAACTTCCAAGCCCGCGTGCCAGCCGGCAGCGTGGGCGTACGCGGACTCTTCGTCTTCCATCGTGTGGGTGAGGGTCAGCCAGCAACCGCCGGTGCCGTCCGGTGCCAGTTCCCAATGCAGAGTATCTGCGTCCCAGAGGAATTCGAGAATTCGGTGCGGGTGGACGCTGATGACCGTCCCGCGCGTCACGTGATCTGCTGGCAGTCCGAATCGCTCGACTTGTTCCGGGGTCACCTTGAACAGCAGATCCGCGCCTGGAGTGAGGTTGAAATCGACGTCCGCCGGGAACCAGGCGTCGAGGTACTCGCGTTCCGTTATCACTTTCCAGACCTTGTCCGGTGCGTGCGGAATCGCCAGTTGGAAGCTCAGTGACACCCGACCGTCATAGGTCAGGTTTATCTTGCCGTTGTCCATCGGTGCCTCCAATGCTTGGTGCCCGTGCGGTTGCCCCCATCGTGCCATCTAATTGCTTGGGATGGAATAACTGCAGGTCAGATCGTTACCTATTGATAGGTTATGTCGATTTGTCTCGTTTTGAGAGCGGCGTTCCGGATGCGTTTCGTGGCAGTGAGACAAACGCGCAGTACGCTGACCAAGCACGACTGGCGCGGGTGGGAATTACCACCGGGGAGTGCACATCGCGAGGCATCGACCGCCTGGGTGCTTCACACATCTTGTGTGAAGGGGGATTCATGTCTACCGAGAATCGGCCTACCGAAAACGTCTCTACCAAGAATCTGTCGACCCAGACCGCGCCCGCTCGAATAATCGACGGACGCGCAATTGCCGATGCTGCGCTCGCGGACCTGTCAGTGCGCACCAGGCAGTTTCGTGATGAGGCGGGGCACGTTCCTTGCCTGGCCGCCGTCATCGTGGGAGCGGACCCGGCCTCGAAGGCGTATGTACAGATGAAGGCCAAACGATCTGTCGCCGTCGGAATGACGTCGCGGACGGTCGAACTCCCGGTGAGTACAACCACCGAAGAACTGGTCGACGTGCTGAGAGCGTTGTCGGCGGACCCTTCGATCGGCGGCATACTGCTGCAACACCCGGTGCCAGGCCACATCGACGAACGGGCCGCGTTCGATGCCATCTCGGCCGACAAAGACGTTGACGGCGTTACCTCGGCAGCGTTCGCGGCAATGGCGTTGACCGGTGGGGGATTCGAATCATGTACACCGAGTGGCATCCTGCGCCTCCTCGACGCCACAGGCGTCGAACTCACCGGAAAGCATGCTGTCGTGGTCGGCCGAAGCCCGATACTCGGATTGCCGATGGGAATGCTCCTCCTGCGTCGAGGCGCAACGGTGACGTACTGCCATTCGCGAACCGTCGACCTGGCCGCCCACGTCGCCTCGGCAGACGTCGTCATCGCGGCCGTCGGTGTTCCGGAACTGATCAAAGGGGCGTGGATCAAGCCTGGGGCAGTGGTGATCGATGCGGGGTACAACGAGGGCAACGTCGGAGACGTGGAGTACGCCGCTGCGCTCCCACATGCCGGTGCGATCACACCAGTGCCGGGTGGCGTCGGCCCCATGACGGTGGCAGTCCTGCTGGAACAAACACTGGCAGCAGCAGTTCGATCAGCGGACGTTCGGGCATGCAGTGAGAATCATGACAGTCGTGTTGAACCGGACCCCGCAATCGCCTCGGATCGATTGTGAGACCTCGGTTTCGAGACGGAGTATTCATCCGCCCCTCGATAACCGAATTACCGCGTCGAGCACCGCTGCGCTGGAATGGCTGAGCTGAGCGCGCAATTGGGTAATCGACAGTCAGCTGTGTGCTGTGGGGATGTCGATCGTCAACTGGGACGGTGAATCGGATGCCGATACGGTGTATGCCGGACGGATGTCGACCGTGCCGACAAACGACTGCAGGATCGCACTGTTCCTGGCTGCACTGTCTATGCGCGTGATGTTTTCGCCCTCGTGAGATACGGAGTTGAGCGACGAATCCGATTGGACTCCCATCAGGTCGACTTGAAGTATCGATCGACTTCCGACGTCCACGACTGTGCTGTCTCCCGCTCGGATTGCTTCGCTGACGTATTCGGTTTTCCAGAACACTGATCCATTTCCGTCGAATCGGTAGGTGACTCGGGTGAAACCGTCGTGATCGGTTACGTCGATCTCGGTCACGTCGACGCGCGGATTCGGTGAAGGGATCTCCGTGTCGTTCGGGAGCGGAGCAAGCGTGGAGATCTCGGATGGTGGGGCATCGATCGGGGGAGTGCCGACCTGAACGGTGCCTGTCTGTGTTGCAGCATCGAGGACGGCCTGGGTGGAAGATTCGCCGGCAGTATTGGATTGGCCGGCAGTATTGGATTGGCCGTCTGTTTGACACCCGGTGAGCAGCGCGAGAATCGATATGGCTCCGAGCAGAGCAATCAGCCGGTGACCGTTCATGGATCGAATCTAACGGCGGTCGATCTGGGGTACAGCCGAATGCCGAAACCTTGCGGTGCGGCCAGCTGCGGCAGGTGGTGCCCTCGGTGAGACTCGAACTCACACTGGACGGGTTTTGAATCCGTTTCCTCTGCCAATTGGGATACGAGGGCTTGTTGCGATGACTACATTAGAAGATGCGATTTCAATGTCAAACACCGGTACCCTCTAATCGTTCGCGTCTCGTGTCGGGGCGGTTCGATGGAGGAGGATGGTGGCCATGAATTCGCCGCAGCCGCAAGGCAATCAGCTCGCACCCCGTCGTGTTGTCGTCGCTGAAGACGAGGCGTTGATCCGCATGGATCTGGTCGAGATGCTCCGCGAAGAGGGCTACGACGTCGTCGGTGAGGCGGGTGACGGGCAGGTCGCGGTGGAGTTGGCCGAGTCGCTCAAGCCTGATCTGGTCATCATGGACGTGAAAATGCCCAGGAGAGACGGCATCGACGCCGCTTCGGAGATTGCCGCCAAACGCATCGCTCCTGTTGTCATTCTCACAGCGTTCAGTCAGCGCGAGTTGGTCGAGCGCGCACGCGATGCCGGCGCCATGGCTTACTTGGTCAAGCCGTTCTCGATCAGTGACCTCGTTCCCGCTGTCGAATTGGCGGTCAGTCGTTTCCGCGAGGTGACGGCGCTCGAGCGTGAGGTCGCTGATCTTTCGGACCGGCTCGAAGCACGCAAGCTGATCGAGCGAGCCAAGAGTGTTCTGATGGTTCGCCAAGCGCTCACCGAACCTGAGGCGTTCAAGTGGATTCAGCGCGCCGCGATGGATCGGCGCTCCACGATGAAGGCGGTCGCACAGGTCGTACTGGAAACTCTGGGCGGTGAACCGGACGCTTGAGCAAAGTGTCCGGGTTACCCGGTTGCTGCGTCGACCGTCGAAACGTCGCGCAGCGCTACAGCCGTGTAAACACTGTGCACCTTCAGATAACAGTCAGGTCACAGGGCTTTCTTGAAGGATCGCGAAACGGTTCCAAGGTCTAGCGTCTGATCCCACAGCGAGCGCCAGTTCGGGTGGCGCGAGCACCGGCTGATCTTAGGAGCGTGGGATGGCTAGACGAACACTTGTGCGTACTGCTGCAGTTCTCGGCGCGGCATCACTGGCACTTGCAGGCTGTAGCTCGGACAAGTCGGATGACTCGTCTTCGAGTGGCTCTACGTCCGGCGCTTCTGCCGCGACGACATCCGTCACGACTGATTGCACCCCGGAGCAGGCCAAGGCCGGCGCCACCCCGTCCACGGAAGCGCTGCGCATCGGCACGCTTCTTCCCGATACAGGCAGCTTGTCGTTCCTCGGGCCGCCGATGGTCGCGGGCACCCAGCTGGGAGTCAACGACGTCAATGCAGCCGGAGGCGTTCTCGGCCAACCGGTCCAGCTGATTCCCGGCGATTCGGGTGACACCACAACGGACACCGCCAATACCACCGTCGACCGCGAATTGGCTGCAGGCACTCAGGTCATCGTCGGCGCCGCGTCGTCTTCGGTCTCGCTCAAGGTGATCGACAAGATCGCCAGCGCAGGCGTCGTGATGTTCTCGCCTGCCAACACCTCGGACCAATTCGTCTGCTACCCAGACAAGGGCATGTACTTCCGCACCGCTCCGACGGACGTACTGCAGGCTCAGGCCGTCGCACAGCTCATTTCGGACGACGGTGGTCAGCGCGTAGCGATCATGGCCCTCAACGACCCGTACGGGACGGGTCTGGCGGACAACATCGAAAAGAATCTGATCGATTCGGGTGTCCCCTCCGATCAGATCGAGAAGATCATCTACGACCCGAACGCGCAGTCGTTCAACTCCGAAGTCGATCAAGTCAAGAACTTCAATCCGGATGCAGTGGCACTGGTGGGCTTCGAAGAGTCGGCGAAGATCATCACGCGCATGCACGAAGTGGGCATCGGCCCGTCGGACGGAATGGCGATGTACGGCGTCGACGGCAACATGGGCAACGCTCTCGGCGAATCCGTGGCGAAGCCGTTGCTCGACACCATGCAGGGAACGACGCCCCTGACGGACGTCGGAGCTGCCTTCCAGGATCGTCTGAAGGCTGTGAACCCCTCTCTGATCGACTTCAACTACGCCGGAGAGTCATACGACGCGGTGGTGATCTCAGCGCTCGCTGCCGAGCAGGCGAAGTCGACGGCCGGTACCGACATCGCGGCCAACATCAACAGCGTCACCGAAGGCGGCACCAAGTGCACGTCCTACGTCGAGTGCCTGCCGTTGGTGAAGGCGGGAACCGACATCGACTACGACGGCATCACCGGTGAGTTGGACTTCAACGATTCGGGGGAGCCGTCCATCGGTTCGTACGGAAAGCTCAAGTTCGGCCCTGAGAACACCCTGACCACAGAAGGATTCGTGGTGGTGGGCAAGTAAGCAGCCAAGGAGAATGGGCCAGGGTCTCGCGACCCTGGCCCATTCTCGTGTCTGTCCTACTTCTCTTTGCTTCCGGCAAGCGTTCCCAAGTACAGCTCGATCACCTTGGGGTCGTTCATCAGATTGGCGCCGGTGTCGGTGTACGCGTTCTTACCCTGATCGAGTACGTAACCGCGGTCGCAGATCTGAAGGCAGCGGCGCGCGTTCTGCTCGACCATGATGACCGAGACACCGGCAGCATTGATCTTCTTGCAGCGGATGAACACCTCGTCCTGGAACATGGGGGACAGGCCCGCGGACGGTTCGTCGAGCAGCAGCACCGACGGATCCATCATCAGGGCCCGGCCCATCGCGACCATCTGGCGTTCGCCACCCGAGAGTGCGCCGGCCTTCACCTTTCGTCGTTCACTCAGAAGAGGGAATAGTTCACTCACGAAGGCGAATCGTTCCGCGAATGCCTTGGGACGCAGATAAATGCCCATTTCGAGGTTTTCTTCGATGGTCAGAGTCTGAAAGACGTTCTGCGTTTGAGGGACGTACCCGACTCCCTTCTGAACGAGGACGTGAGCGGGCGCAGACGTGATGTTGTCCTCGCGTAGGGTGACCGACCCTTCGCGTACCGGTATCAGTCCGAACAGTGATTTCAGGAGTGTCGATTTGCCTGCGCCGTTCGGTCCGATGATCCCGACGATTTCCCCTTCCTTCAGGAAGAAGTTGCATTCACGCAGGATGTTGACGCCGGGAATGTAGCCCGCGACGAGGCTGTCGGCGCGGAGCAGGGCACCTGCCGACAGTCGCTGATGCTCCTCGGCCGTCGCGGCGAACTCTGCAGGCGTGAGTGAACGTGCGTGGTTCTCGCTCATGGCTTCTCGTGCCTTCCGCGCGGTTCCTCGGGACTCGATTCCAGCGTCGCGGCGAGATCGGCCGGAAGGTTGTCGACGTCGGGTTCCGACAGGTCCCCGCCCGACTCGAGGGTTTCGACCTCGGCTTCAGCCAGGGCGGCGGCCAGAACGGCCGTCTCGCCCACCGGATTTCCGTTGTCGTCGAACTCGAGGGCCTGGTCATGGTGGCTGCCCAGATATGCGTCGACGACGGCTGTGTTGGACGAGAGTTCGTCCGGGGTGGATTCGGCGATGACGCTGCCCTGCGCCATGACCACCACCCAATCGCTGATGTCTCGGATCACGTCCATGTCGTGCTCGACGAACACGACGGTCATTCCGTCGTCGCGCAATGACTTGATGTGTCCGAGCAGGCTTTGCGTCAGAGCAGGATTGACCCCCGCCATCGGTTCGTCGAGCATCACCACCGAGGGCGAGGTCATGAGTGCGCGAGCCATTTCGAGCAGTTTGCGCTGCCCACCGGAGAGTGAACCGGCGAGGTCGTCTGCCTTGGTGTCGAGTTTGAATCGTGCGAGGAGTTCGTTGGCGCGTTCGGTGATCTCGCGTTCCTGGCCTTTCCAGATCCACGGGACGAGAGATGCAAAAATGCGTTCACCACGTTGGCCGGTGGCACCGAGACGTACGTTGTCCAGCACGGTGAGTTTGGAGAGCGCCTTGGTCAACTGGAACGTCCGTACCACTCCTTTCCTGGCTACCTGGTGGGGATACATGCGGCCCAGCGATTGACCGTCCATCGACCACGTACCGGTGTCCGGCCGGTCGAATCCGGTAAGGAGGTTGAAGAGAGTCGTTTTTCCGGCACCGTTTGGACCGATCAGACCCGTGATGCACCCTCGTTGAATCTCGAGGTGATCGACGTCGACGGCCTTGAGACCGCCGAACGTCCGCGAGACGTTGTCAGCGACCAACACCGGGTCGGGTTTCGCCGATCCGGGAAGGTGAGGAACGTCGGCAAAGATCTGTGCTCTGGTATCGGCGTCAAGCATTGAGTTGCACCTCCCGCTTGTTACCCAGTATTCCCTGCGGTCTGAAGACCATCAGGAGAGCAATCATCAATCCGAGCAGGACATACCTGGTGGCCCCGACCTGTTGTTCGGTCAGCGAGAGCAGCGGATTCTCGCCGGAGATCGCCTGACGCAGCAAGGCATCAGGGATGGCGAGGAGGAACCAGAACAACATTGCGCCGACCACCGGGCCGAACACCGTTGCCGCCCCGCCCAGAATCAGTGCGCCGAACGCGAAGAACGTCTGCGCGGTCGAGTAGAAGTCCGGGTTGATGGACTTGGTCTGCAAAGCGTTGAACACCCCGGCCAGACCACCGATCACGCCGCCGAGAACCAGCGCCTGCATCTTGTACACGAAAACGTTCTTGCCCAACGATCGCGCTGCGTCCTCGTCTTCGCGAACCGCCTTGAGGACGCGCCCCCACGGACTGTGCGTCAACAGGTAGACAAATCCGCACAAGATCAAGACCAGCGTCCACCCCACGACCATCGACCAGAGGTCGTCTCCGTAGAACTTCACGCCGAGAAATGAGTACTGCTTGGCCGAGTCGAAGGGGCTCAGTGCGGTGAACGGGTCTGCGAAACCGAACAGGCCATTGGTGGAACCGGTCACCGAATCCGACGCGGTCGAGCGGAAGATCAGACGCAAGATCTCCGAGGCCGCGATGGTCACGATGGCGAGATAGTCGGCGCGCAGACGCAGCGTCGGGATACCGAGCACGAGCGCGAGGAGCCCGGCTGCGGTGAGTCCGACGAGGATGCCGAGCCAGAGCGGCTGGTCGTAGGTCACGGTCATGATGCCGACGCCGTAGCCGCCGAGAAGGGCAAAACCGATCTGACCGAAATTGAGCAGCCCGGCGTAGCCGAAGTGCAGGTTCAACCCGATTGCCAACAGTGCGTAGAAGATTGCCGACGGCCCGATCAGCTGGGCGAAGGAAACCTGGAAAGCTCCCATGATGTCCATGTTCGTCACCCGATCCTTTGTCTGGATCCGAGGATGCCCTGGGGGCGAACCACGAGGATCACGATCAAGACGAGAAGTCCGCCGATGTATTTGAGGTCTGGGTTGATGATGAGCGTCGAGAGTTGGACCAGAAGTCCGACGATGACGCAGCCGAGTAGCGCCCCGTACGCGGTTCCCAGACCAACGAGGGTGATTCCGGCGAACATGAGCAGCAACAGTTTGAATCCCATTTCCCACTGGACGCGTCCGCCGAGTTCGGAGATGCCGAACAGCACACCGCCGAGGGCGGCCAATCCGCCGCCGAGACCCCAAACGAACATGATCACGCGCTCGACGTTGATTCCGGACGAAGCGGCGAGGTCACGATTGTCGGAGACGGCACGCATGGCCTTTCCGATGCGAGTCTTCTGCAGAAGCAGTGCGACGCCGACCAGGACGACCAGACTGACGATCATGACTATCGCGTTGGCGTCGGTCAGTGCGATCGGGCCCCAGTTCTTCTCGACCTGGCCCTGGTAGTCGTCGAACGGTTCTGCGCGGTCGGAGAAGAAGATCAGGATCAAGTAACGCAATGAAATCGCGAGACCGATCGAGACCACCAATTGCGCGATCAACCCGGTCTTGCGCTTACGCAGTGGTTTCCAGACGATTCCGTTGGTCAGCAGGCCGATGCCGATGCCGACGAAGATCGCGAGGATCGTGGCGGGAATCAGCGGAACGCCGAAGGACGTGTTGATCACCCAGGCAGCAACGGCTCCCAACGTCACCATCTCGCCGTGAGCGAAGTTGGTCAGGCCAGTGGTGCCGTAGATCAGGCTCAAACCCACACCGGCGATCGCGATCACGAGGCCGAACCGCAGACCGTCGACCGTCGTGCGGATCAGCTTCTCGCCGAAGCTGACATTCGAGGCGGTACGTACCTCGCCGAACGAGAAGATCACGGTGTTCGCGCGGCCGGCCACCACCTCGCGTTCGACAGCGGCTTGCACACTGACCCCGTCGGGAAGTGTGTCGGCAACGATCTCGAAGGCGTAGGTGCCCGGTGCCACGGCCAGTTCCCAACGGCCGTTCGATGCCGATTCTCCGGTGGCGACTTCCGTGCCGGAAGAATCGAGCGCACGGACGGTGACGCCCTCGAGGCGTGTGCCACCGTTGTTGAGATTTCCGCTGACGGGGACAGCGTTGTCGGGAACCGGTGCTGTCGGTGTTGCGGATGCTGTCGGGGTCGGCGGTGTAGGGGAAGTGGTCGGTTCCTGAGCCGAAGCAGTTCCGGCCAGGCTGAGTAATGCGAAGAACGTCAGTAATGCAAAGGCCAGTAGTCGGCTGAGTGTCGCGAGGGTCTGCCGTTTCACTACGGGTGGGGCCACGTACGTCCTCCGAGCGGGTCGGGAATAGCGCGTCTGGACAAAGGTGCCGCGCAGCAGAGGGATTGTTTCGCTGCTGCGATTTCCGGACTCTAACGGCTCCGTTCGCTTCAGATGGGGTTCTGAGATTTCCGGGATGTTTCGGTTCCGTATCGAAGGCCGAAGGCTGCATCAATTGTCCGATTCTTGTGTCTGTTCCTGCGTAAACAACGGCGAAGGCGTCGATGTCGGTCGCGATCCCTAGACTGATGAACCGTGAGCCCCGCAACCACAACTCGGTCCAGCACGTCCACCGCTCCAGCCGGCACCACCGGCAAGGCGGACGATCGCCCTCTCTTGATGCTTCTCGACGGGCATTCGTTGGCGTTTCGCGCCTTCTACGCGCTGCCTGCAGAGAACTTCAAGACACACAGTGGGCAGGCCACCAACGCGGTGTACGGCTTCACGTCGATGTTGATCAACCTTCTTCGTGACGAGCAGCCCACCCACCTGGCCGCGGCCTTCGACGTGTCGCGTCAGACGTTTCGCGCCGACCTGTTCCCCGAATACAAGGCGCAGCGCGCGAAGGCTCCGGACGAATTCAAGGGCCAGATCGACATCACCAAGGACGTTCTCGGCGCGCTGGGCATCCCGGTCATGGCCGAGGAAGGTTTCGAAGCCGACGACGTGATCGCCACCTTGACCACGCAGGCGGAGGCCCTCGGATACCGGGTTCTCGTCGTGACCGGTGACCGTGACTCGCTGCAACTGGTGACCGACAACGTCACTGTGCTCTACCCGAAGAAGGGTGTCTCGGAGCTCACCCGATTCACGCCGACGGCCGTAGAGGAGAAGTACAGCCTCAGCCCGGCGCAGTATCCCGATTTTGCTGCACTGCGCGGCGACCCGAGTGACAACCTCCCCGGCATCCCCGGCGTCGGCGAGAAGACCGCCACCAAGTGGATCCATGAGTACGGCGAGCTGGAGGGACTGGTCGACAACGTGGACAAGGTCCGCGGCAAGGTGGGCGACTCACTGCGGGAGAACCTCGCGAACGTCCTGCTCAATCGTCAGCTCACCGAAATGGTTCGCGACGTTCCCTTGCCGTACACGCCCGAGCAGTTGGTGTTGGCCCCGTGGGACCGCGAGAAGATTCATGCGTTGTTCGACGATCTCGAGTTCAAGGTTCTCCGCGATCGACTGTTCGCGACCCTGTCGTCGTCCGAGCCCGAAGCAGAGGAAGGGTTCGAGGTCAGCGGCGACGCACTCGCCCCGGGTGCGGTTGCCGCGTGGCTCGACGCCCACGCACGAACCGGTGAGCGTCACGGCGTGACGGTGCTCGGAACCAGAACTCCGTTTGCCGGCGACGTCACTGCACTCGCGATCGCGGCCTCCGACGGTGAATGTGCATACATCGCGGCGTCGACGGCAACACCGGAAGACGAAGCAGCTCTCGGTGATTGGCTCGCCGACGCATCACAGCCGAAGGCGCTGCACGAAGCCAAGTGGGCGATCCATGCTCTGCGTGGGCGCGGTTGGACGCTCGGTGGACTGACCAGCGACACTGCTCTGGCCGCGTACCTCGTCCGGCCGGGCCAGCGCAGCTTCAATCTCGACGACCTCTCGCTCCGCTACCTCAAGCGTGAACTGCGCGCCGAAACATCCGGCCAGGAACAGCTTTCACTGCTCGACGACACCGAACAGCTCGATGCCGAAGCGGCCGAGACCGCGATGCTCAGCGCTCAGGCCGTTCTCGACTTGGCGGCTGCACTGGACACCGAGTTGGAGTCGATCGAATCCAAGTCGCTCCTCTCCGACATGGAACTGCCGTTGACGATCGAGCTCGCTCAGATCGAGGCCACCGGCATCGCCGTCGACAGCGCGCATCTGCACGATCTTCAGAGCCGTTTCGCCTCCCAGGTCGCCGACGCCGCAAACTCGGCCTACGAGGTGATCGACAAGCAGATCAACCTGGGTTCGCCGAAGCAGCTGCAGGTGGTCTTGTTCGAAGAACTCGACATGCCCAAGACGAAGAAGACGAAGACGGGCTACACCACCGACGCCGAGGCGTTGCAGGGTCTGTTCGACAAGACAGGACACCCGTTCCTCGAACACCTTCTCGCGCACCGTGATGCGACGCGTATGAAGGTGACCGTCGACGGTCTTCTCAAGGCCGTAGCCGAAGACGGACGCATTCACACGACGTTCAATCAGACGGTTGCCGCGACCGGACGCCTGTCGTCGACCGATCCGAACTTGCAGAACATCCCGGTGCGAAACGACGCGGGGCGCGAGATTCGCGACGGATTCGTAGTCGGGCAGGGGTTCGACGTTCTGCTCACTGCCGACTACAGCCAGATCGAAATGCGCATCATGGCGCACGTGTCAGGCGACGAGGGGCTGATCGAGGCATTCAACACCGGTGAGGACCTGCACAGCTTTGTCGGCTCGCGTGCATTCGGTGTACCGATCGAAGAGGTGACTCCTGAACTGCGTCGCCGGGTCAAGGCGATGTCGTACGGTCTGGCCTACGGGCTCAGTGCCTACGGATTGGCGTCGCAGCTGAAGATTTCGACCGAAGAAGCGAAGCAGCAGATGGATGCGTACTTCGCTCGTTTCGGCGGCGTGCGGGATTACCTCCACGCGGTGGTCGAGCAGGCACGTAAGGACGGCTACACCTCGACGCTCTACGGTCGTCGTCGCTACCTGCCGGACCTCAACAGCGACAACCGTCAACGTCGTGAGGTTGCCGAACGTGCTGCCCTCAATGCGCCGATCCAGGGCACTGCGGCCGACATCATCAAGGTGGCGATGATCAACGTGCAGAAGGCTCTCGCCGACGCCGGATTGAAGTCGCGCATGCTGTTGCAGGTGCACGACGAATTGGTGCTCGAAGTGGTTGCCTCCGAGTTGGAGGAGGTCACCGCGCTGGTCAAGGACAAGATGGCCACAGCCATCGAGCTGTCAGTACCTCTGGATGTTTCGGTGGGAACCGGTCGAAGCTGGGACAGCGCGGCTCACTAGGCAGCAACGAAAAAGGCTGGGCCGGAATCGACTTCGATTCCGGCCCAGCCTTTTCACGCTATTCAGCAGATGCGGTCTGCTCTGCGATCTGCTTGCGGACCTCGTCCATGTCGAGTGCCTTGACCTGAGTGACGAGCTCTTCGAGCTGAGCGGCGGGAAGCGCGCCGGCCTGGTTGAACACGAGTACGCCTTCGCGGAAGGCCATGATCGTGGGGATGGAGCGGATGTTGGCGGCCGCTGCGATTCCCTGCTCGGCCTCGGTGTCGACCTTGGCGTGAACGACGTCGGCATGCTTCTCCGAAGAGGCTTCGAACGTCGGTGCGAACTGGCGGCACGGGCCGCACCAGGAGGCCCAGAAGTCCACGAGGACGACGTCGCTGCCGTTGATCGTTTCGTCGAAGTTCTGCTGGGTGAGTGTCTGGGTGGCCACAGGGGTCCTTTCCATTGTGCGGGCTGTTGGTGTGTGCAACGCCCCGGAACCGCTGATTCTTCCCTGAGCCGATTTCAGCTTGCGTTCTCGGTCGCCCGAAACGTCCGGCGGTAGGCCTGCGGCGTGGTGCAACGCAGACGAATGAAGTGCTGGCGAAGCACGGCACCGCCGCCGAATCCGACGCGTTCTGCGATGACGTCGACGGAGAGGTCGGAATTCTCGAGGAGGTGTTGGGCGGCCAGTACTCGCTGATCGCTGAGCCAGCGGGCGGGGGTTGTTCCCGTTTCCGCTTGGAAACGGCGCGCGAACGTGCGCGCGGACATGTTCGCGCGGGCCGCGACCATGCCCACAGTGAGGTCGAGGGCGAGGTTCTCCGTCATCCAGTCGAGGAGCGGGGCAAGGGTTGCACTCGGCGTCGAGGCGAGGGGAGTGGCAACGTACTGGGCTTGCCCACCGTCACGATGGGGCGGCACCACCATCCTTCTCGCGATGCCATTGGCAACGCGAGAACCCTGTTCTTTTCGGACGATGTGCAGGCACAGGTCGATTCCTGCCGCGGTGCCTGCGCTGGTGAACACCGGATCTTCGTCCACGTACAACACGTCCGGATCGACCTTGGCTTCCGGATATGTCTGGGCAAGCCTCTCTGCATGCCGCCAATGCGTCGTGCATCGCCTTCCGTCCAGTAGTCCAGCCGCCCCGAGGACAAACGCTCCGGTGCACAGACTCGCCACCTTGGCGCCCCGGGCTACGGCCTCGTTGAGTTTGACCAACAGGGGATCGACACTCGAGTCGGGACTCGGTGAGCACATGTACGCGTCGCCGGCGTCGTAGGTTCCGCCGGCGGACACGACGATGAGATCGGCGTCGTCGAGAGAATCGAGGTTGTACGGAACATCGATGTTGTACCCGAACCGCGTTCGGATCGGACCCGGAACCGCGGCGATCAGAGAGAAGTCGTACGTGGGGAGGCCGTCGTCGGATCGGTCGAAGCCGAAGACTTCACATGCCACGCCGAGTTCGAACGCCTCGGTCATCGGCATCAGTGGGACCACCACTTTCGCGAGCATCTTTCGAGTGTGACAGAAAAACAGGAAAGTGGCAGAAAATCGTCCAAGTCTGGCTTTTCTGCCACTACTGCCACGTGGGACATTCCGTCAGGCTGGACACATGGCAATCATCGTCGTCAGCGTCTTGGTCCTACTGGTCCTGAACGTACTAGCTCTTGCCGGCCGAACGCCCGACACTCGTCACGACGTCAGTCCGCACGGAGACTTCACCCTTTGAGGGCAAGTCTGGCCTTTCAATACACCGCAGCTGCGGTGGTGTGGGGAGCTAGTTTCCTCTTCATGAAGATCGGGCTCGAAGGTCTGTCCTTCACGCAGGTAGTTCTGTGGCGCTTGGTCTTCGGTGCGCTCGCGCTGGTTCTCGTGACATCGGTCAGCCGGATCGGCCTACCGAGGGACTTTCGCGTCTGGAAACACATGGCTTTTCTCGCAGCGACACAATGCATCGTGCCGTGGCTGCTGTTCAGTTGGGCGGAGCAAAACATGTCCTCGGGACTCGCGAGCATCTACAACGCCACCACGCCACTGATGACTATGGCTGTCTCCCTTGCCTTTCTGCCGGGGGAGACGCTGACGCGATACAAATCGCTGGGGTTGCTTCTCGGATTCGGTGGGGTGCTGATCGTATTGGCGCCGTGGAATCTCGGCGTCGGCGGAAGTGTCAGTTCTCAGGTCGCTTGCCTGGGAGCGACTGCGTCGTACGGGATTTCGTTTGTCTACCTCAGACGTTTCGTGCTTCCTCTCGGCGTCGACACCCGCACAGTCGCGCTATTACAGATCAGTATCGGAGCTTTCGTGATGGTTCTGGCCTCACCGGTCATCGCGAATACACCGATGCACGTGACGCCGGCAATTGTCCTGTCGATGATCGCTCTGGGCGCACTGGGGACCGGGCTCGCATTCATCTGGAACACCAATGTCGTTCAGGGGTGGGGGCCGACTGCGGCGTCCACCGTCACTTATCTCAGTCCAGTGGTGGGCGTCGCTCTCGGCGCAATAGTCTTGAACGAAAGCGTTGGCTGGAATCAGCCGGTTGGTGCACTCGCGGTGATCGCGGGAATCCTGGTGACCCGACGTGCAACCCGATCTGTCACAGCGGCGGCGTCAGTAACCACTCCGTCCTCTGTTCGCCGTCCCAGCGCCTGATCGCGCCGCAGCGCCCTTGAATCACGTCGGTGCCCAGCAGGGCGATGGCTTCACCCAGACGTGCAGGTTCGACGCGTCGGGCGAGCGTTACATGAGGCGTCCACGCGCCGGGCTCGACGTGGGCGGGAAGTGCCGTCGAGCCAACTGTTGACTCGGCTATTTCTCGGTGCAGGTGAAGGAGTGCGCGCGAAGGAATGACCGAGCGCGCCAAGACCATCTGCTTGCCGCCGAACACGACGTAGCCACCGAGTCGGACCTCGAAGTCCGGGGCCGAGAAGCGCCGCTTCAACAGTTCGTCGATCTCCGCGGGGATCTCACGGGCGACGAACAGCGTGATGTGCGGACGGTTGGACGGGCTGTGATGAGAGGCCTGACTCGGTAAACCGGCGTCGGCGAGTAGCTGCCATTGTGCTCGCACTGCCGACTCACTCATTGGATCGAGGAGCAATTCCACCGACTGGACCATGGTGAGCAATGATTGCCTGATGACAGGTGCGAGCGCAATCGGTACTTCGGCCATGCGGCTGGGGCTCATGCACGGCGACGGAATCGGCCACGAAATCGTCCCGGCGACACGGCAGATCGTGGATGCGGCGTTGTCAGCGGTTCATGCTCCGCCCGTCGAGTGGGTCGAGCTTCCGCTCGGGAGTACGGCCATCGACAGCCACGGCACGCCGATTCCCGACGAGACCATCGATGGGTTGGGGCAGCTGCAGGGTTGGATTCTCGGACCCCACGACAGTGCGTCCTATCCGGAGAGGTTTCGCGGACAACTCACACCCGGCGGCGTCATCCGGAAGAAGTTCGAGCTGTTCGCGAACATCCGACCGGCAGCGGCGTTCCCCGGTGTCAAGGCGATGGTCCCCGACATGGATCTGGTGATCGTCCGCGAGAACACCGAGGGGTTGTACGCGGATCGGAACATGGCAGTCGGCAGTGGTGAATTCATGCCGACGCCCGACATCGCGCTGGCCGTCGGTGTGTTCACCCGCGCTGCGTGTGAACGGATCGCACGCACTGCCTTCGCGTTGGCGTCGCGACGGCGCAATCACGTCACGATCGTCCACAAAGCCAACGTCCTCACACTGACCACCGGCCTGTTCCGTGACGCCTGCCGAACCGTCGCTGCGGAGTACCCACACGTAGTCGTCGACGACGAGCACGTCGACGCGATGGCGGCGCACCTGGTTCGGCGCGGCGGCGACTTCGATGTCGTGGTGACGGAAAACATGTTCGGCGACATCTTGTCGGATCTGGCGGGCGAGCTGTCCGGTTCACTCGGAACCGCGCCGTCGATCAACGCTTCCGAGACGCAGGTCATGGCTCAGGCTGCGCACGGTGCCGCACCCGACATCGCCGGGAAGAATCGGGCGAACCCGACGGCACTGTTCCTCTCGAGTGCAATGATGCTCGACTGGCTCGGTGATGCGCGTGGCGATCGGTTGTTGTCTGCGGCAGCACGCCGGATTTCAGATGCCGTTCGCACGACCATCGCGTCGGGCATCGCGACCGCCGACCTCGGCGGTTTGGCATCGACCAGCGAATTTTCCGAAGTCGTGTACGCACACACTCTGCGTCGCTGATTCTTGTACGACAGGCCGGAATCTTGCGAAGTCGGCGACGGTGGAACTCCTGCCGTAACCTACCGTTCGACTGAATTTCGGATGGACGTTGCAAGTGCGGCGATCGACGAGTGGAGAGCAGAGTCGTGGTCGATGAAAACGCACGGGCACCAAGGCCACGTGGCGTGAGTTATGGCTCGAGCAGTGGCGGGCGTATCCGCACCAACGTGGTGCGAGTCTTGTTGGTGGGCTTGATCGTCGCACTGTGCGGCGGGTGTGTGACCAACAACGAGGGCCTCGTTCCGGAGGGGCCGCCACTTGACATCCAGAAGGTGCCCGAGATCGCCGCCCTGTTGCCCCCGAACGTCAGGGAGTCGGGCAAGCTGCAGGTCGGGGTCAACATTCCTTACGCACCAAACGAATTCAAAGATGAGAATGGCAAAATCGTCGGCTTCGACGTCGACATCATGAACGCAGTGGCGACTGTGCTCGGGGTCGAAGCTGTCTATAACCAGGCCGACTTCGACAAGATCATCCCCGCTATCCAGTCGGGAAGCTACGACCTCGGCATGTCTTCGTTCACCGACTCCAAGGAGCGGGAGAAGTCGGTCGACTTCGTCACGTACTACAGCGCAGGTATCCAGTGGGCTCAGCGGCCGGACAATCCCGTGGACCCGAACAATGCGTGTGGGTTGCGAGTGGCGGTACAGACCACAACTACCGAGGACATCGACGAAGTACCCGCCAAGAGCGAGGCATGCGTTGCTGCGGGCAAGCCGCCCATCGAGAAGATCAAGTACGACAGTCAGGACGACGCGGCCAACGCACTCATCCTGGGTCGAGTCGACGCGTTGTCCGCTGATTCACCGGTGACCGGCTACGCGATCAAACGGAGTAAGGGGCGGATGGAAGCTGCGGGTCAGCCCTTTGATTCCGCGCCGTACGGCTGGCCGATCGTGAAGGGTTCCGCCCTCGGTCCCGCCCTGCAGCAGGCAATGCAGTACCTGATCGACAACGGTGTCTATCAACAGATCGCGCAGACCTGGAGTGTCGAGGCCGGCGTCATCGAAGTATCCAAGATCAACGGCGCGGAAAGCTGATGAACATGACAACAACTGAGACTGGCGATCCGGCGCCGATCAAGGCGATCCCACTGCGCAGACCGGGCCGATGGGTCGCAGCAGTCGTGGTGGTGGTCCTGGTAGGGCTCTTTATCTACGGTTCGGCGACCAATGAACAGTTCGGCTGGGCGACTTACCGCCAGTACCTCTTCGACGCTCGAATTTCGAAGGCCGCCTGGGTCACCATTCAACTGACAATTCTGTCGATGGCAGCCGCGATCGTTCTGGGCATCGTCCTCGCGGTAATGCGGCTGTCGCCGAACCCGGTGCTGAAGTCCGCTGCCTGGGTGTATTTGTGGGTCTTCCGCGGCACGCCCGTTTACGTCCAGCTCGTCTTCTGGGGTCTCTTCCCCTCCATATACAAGAGCATCGATCTCGGCGTTCCGTTCGTCCATCAGTTCGTGCATTTCGACATGCAGGATCTCCAGGCGGCGTTTCTCTTCGCAGTCATCGGACTCGCATTGAACGAGGCGGCGTACATGGCCGAAATCGTCCGTGCAGGTATCGCCTCGGTCAACGAAGGTCAGACCGAAGCGTCAGTGGCTTTGGGAATGACGTGGGGCCAGACGATGCGGCGAACGGTCCTTCCCCAGGCGATGCGGGTGATCATCCCACCGACCGGCAACGAATTGATCAGCTTGCTCAAGACGACTTCGCTGGTGACCGCAGTGCCGTTGAGTACCGAACTCTACGGACGAGCGAGAGACATATCCGGTGCAAATTTCGAGCCGATCCCACTCTTGATGGTCGCGGTTACGTGGTACCTCGCAATGACCAGTGTTCTCATGGTCGGCCAGTACTACGTCGAACGCCACTATTCGAAAGGGTCGACGAGGACGCTCACCACTCGCCAGCTTCAGGCACTCGCCGACGCACAGGGCAAAGAAACGGTAGTGGAGACACTCCCGGATATTCCAGGAGGAGAACGCAGATGACACCGATGGTCAAGGCAGACCGGGTCTGTAAGAACTTCGGCGCGCTCGAGGTTCTCAAAGGGGTCTCACTCGAAATCGATCCCGGCCAAGTTCTGTGCCTCGTCGGGCCGTCCGGGTCGGGCAAGTCGACGTTCTTGCGCTGCATCAATCACCTCGAGCAGGTCAACGCCGGCCGACTGTACGTCGACGGCGACCTGGTGGGCTACTCGGAGAAGAACGGAAAACTGTACGAACTTCACCCGCGAGCAGCGGCCAAACAGCGCCGCGACATCGGGATGGTGTTTCAGCACTTCAATCTGTTCCCGCACCGCACCGCTCTCGAGAACATCATCGAAGCGCCGACGCAGGTGAAGCGCGTCAGTAAGAAGAAGGCTGTCGAACGAGCGAAGGACCTCCTCGATCAGGTCGGGTTGAGCGCCAAAGCCAACGCCTACCCGGCCCAGTTGTCGGGTGGTCAGCAGCAAAGAGTTGCCATCGCCCGCGCTCTCGCGATAGGACCCGAAGCTCATGCTGTTCGACGAGCCGACGTCCGCGCTCGACCCCGAACTGGTCGGTGAAGTTCTCACCGTGATGAAGCAGTTGGCCAAAGAAGGTATGACGATGGTGGTCGTCACCCACGAGATGGGATTCGCCCGCGAGGTCGCCGACCAGTTGGTGTTCATGGACGGGGGAGTTGTGGTCGAGGCAGGCGAGCCGCGGGAACTCCTGGCCAATCCTCAGCACGACCGGACCAAGGCTTTCCTGTCGAAGCTGCTGTAGCCGTCAGGGTTTGACGGCGCTGAAAATTGCAGTGCCCGGAAAGAGTTGGCCGCGCAGGGGACTCCACTGTCCCCATTCGCGGTCCAACCACTCCGGCCATTCGGGCTCGATGATGTCGCGCACCTGAAGTCCGGCGGCGACGATCTCACGAACCCGGTCGCCGATGGTGCGGTGATGCTCGACGTAGGTGGGGACTCCGTTGTCATCGACCTCGACATACGGGGTGCGGTCGAAGTAGGGGAGGGTCGCGGTCAAGCCCTTCGGCCCGGGATCGTCGGGGAAGATCCATCGAATCGGATGGTTGACGGCAAAGACCCACGATCCGCCGGGACGCAGAACCCGGGCGACTTCGTTCATCACTCGCTGCGAATCGGCAACGAACGGGACGGCGCCGAACGCGGAACAGACGATGTCGAAACTCCCGTCGGCAAACGGCAGGAGTTCCGCACTTGCCTGAATCAACGGGACTGCCGGTCCGCCGGCATTCATCGCGTCCTGCCCGCGGGCGAGCATCCCCATCGAGATGTCGAGACCGACGGCCCGAGCACCATGTCCGGCGAGCCATCGGGCACACGGTGCCGAGCCGCAACCCACTTCCAATATGTCTTTGTCGACTATGTCGCCGAGCAAGTGGTGATCG
Organism: Rhodococcus sp. EPR-134; assembly: GCF_001647205.1. Classification (NCBI taxonomy): domain Bacteria; kingdom Bacillati; phylum Actinomycetota; class Actinomycetes; order Mycobacteriales; family Nocardiaceae; genus Rhodococcus; species Rhodococcus sp. EPR-134. The sequence goes on along the minus strand of NZ_LVCT01000195.1, from coordinate 12,624 downwards.
CCCTCGTGCAGCCCTTCGGGGCACCAGACGAATTCACCTTCCGCGCTGTTCACGCCCAGAAACTCGCCGTGGGTTCGGTGGTAATCGTCGGCGTCGGCGTCCCACCACGCACGGCTGGCGCGGTCGCTGGCACTCGAATCGACACGGACTCGGCCGACGCCGCTGGTACCGAGAATGGAATTGGCAGCGGCATGGCGCTCGTCAGACATGAACAACACAGTAGAACGGGTGATGCGGGCGCAGGGTACCCGGGTTTGCCCGGCAAGATAGCCGACGCGTAGTCTTACTCACGCGAGTGTCTGTCATCCGACCGATTGTCTATACGAGATCTTTACCAAGGTCTCGGAATCAGTCGGACCGAGGGAGCTCGCGGTGCGCTTCCGCGGTGTGGAATGTGATCCGGTATTCGGTTGTTCGTTATTGATGCAGCTGGGTACTTCGATCTAGTACTTCACAAAGTACTTCCAACATTTGTACGCCACAGTTGCGCATCTCGTCCGACAAAATCCATCAACCGACCACAACTCGTCCGGAGCAATTCAACATATGCCCTCCACAACCGTCACCTCGCCGCAGGTTGCCATTAACGACATTGGCTCCGCCGAGGACTTCCTCGCCGCCATCGATGCCACGATCAAGTACTTCAACGATGGCGACATCGTCGAAGGAACCATCGTCAAGGTCGACCGCGACGAGGTTCTGCTCGACATCGGTTACAAGACCGAAGGCGTCATCCCTTCTCGTGAGCTCTCCATCAAGCACGACGTCGACCCCAATGAGGTCGTCTCCGTGGGAGATGCGGTCGAGGCTCTCGTCCTCACCAAGGAGGACAAAGAAGGTCGACTGATCCTGTCGAAGAAGCGCGCTCAGTACGAGCGTGCCTGGGGCACCATCGAGGAGCTCAAGGAGAAGGACGAGGCCGTCAAGGGCACCGTCATCGAGGTCGTCAAGGGCGGCCTCATCCTTGACATCGGTCTTCGTGGCTTCCTCCCCGCTTCGCTCGTCGAAATGCGTCGCGTCCGCGACCTCCAGCCGTACGTCGGCAAGGAGATCGAGGCCAAGATCATCGAGCTCGACAAGAACCGCAACAACGTGGTCCTGTCGCGCCGCGCATGGCTCGAGCAGACTCAGTCCGAGGTTCGCAGCGAATTCCTGCACCAGCTCCAGAAGGGCCAGGTCCGCAAGGGCGTCGTGTCCTCCATCGTCAACTTCGGTGCATTCGTGGACCTGGGCGGCGTAGACGGTCTGGTTCACGTTTCCGAGCTGTCTTGGAAGCACATCGATCACCCGTCCGAGGTTGTCGAGGTCGGCACCGAGGTCACCGTCGAGGTTCTCGACGTCGACCTGGACCGCGAGCGCGTCTCCCTGTCGCTCAAGGCAACGCAGGAAGATCCGTGGCGTCAGTTCGCCCGCACGCACGCCATCGGCCAGATCGTGCCCGGCAAGGTCACGAAGCTGGTTCCGTTCGGTGCATTCGTGCGCGTCGAAGAGGGAATCGAAGGCCTCGTTCACATCTCGGAGCTCGCTGAGCGCCACGTCGAGGTTCCGGACCAGGTTGTCGGCGTCGGCGACGATGCACTCGTCAAGGTCATCGACATCGACCTCGAGCGTCGTCGTATCTCGCTGTCGCTGAAGCAGGCCAACGAGGATTACAACGCCGAGTTCGATCCGTCCAAGTACGGCATGGCCGACTCGTACGACGAGCAGGGCAACTACATCTTCCCCGAGGGCTTCGATCCCGAGACCAACGAATGGCTCGAGGGCTTCGACAAGCAGCGTGAAGAGTGGGAGAACCGCTACGCCGAGGCTGAGCGTCGCCACAAGATGCACACCGCTCAGATGGAGAAGACCGCTGCAGACGAGGCCGCTGAGGCTGCCACCGCTGCTGCCGGCTACTCCTCGGAGACGGCTGCTGCAGACGACGCCGAGGCTCCGGCTGCTGCCGGCTCCGCTCCGGCCGAGTCCGCTGGCGGATCGCTTGCCAGCGATGCACAGCTCGCCGCACTTCGCGAGAAGCTGTCGGGCAACGCATAAGGATTACCGCTTGATCTGATCAGGCGAGATCTGTGAAGAACCCCGCCCCTGCACGTGCAGGGGCGGGGTTCTTCTCTCTGCCAGGTGTCACTTGCGAGCGAAGAATCAATTCAGTGAGTGAACACAAAAATGACCGGCACCGAAGGGTTGCCGGTCATTTTGTACTTCGTGAAGAGAACTCAGTTTGCGGGAGCAGGCACCCAGTAGGTGGCGGTCGCTTCGGCTGTGCGCTTACGCATCGACGCGAAGCTGTGTCGGCCTTGGCTCACGAGCATCGTGAACCACGTACGACGGTGCTCTGCCAGGGCAAAAGCAACTTCGGGAAACTCTATGCAGTGCACGCCGTTCGGCATTCCGAGGCGGTGCTGACCGTGATGGTCGCGATCTGCTCGCATGGCGTCCACTTTCTCGAGAAGGTGCAGGTACAGGTGCGTTCGCTAGAACATAACCGCACGGTCACCGAAATTGTGGTATTTGAGCCTCGAACGCCCCGGCGTGTTCGATCAGTAGGCGTGTCTGAATCTCTCGGGCGCGGAGATGAGAGACTGTCGAGTGTGTTGAGAGTTGGCCTCACTGGAGGCATCGGAGCCGGTAAGTCGACAGTGTCGAAAATCCTCAGCGAACTGGGAGCCGTCATCGTCGACGCCGACCTGATCGCCCGAGAAGTGGTCGAGCCCGGTACTCCGGGACTTGCCGCTCTGGTCGATGCATTCGGCGACGGGATTCTGTCCGAGGACGGCAGCCTCAACCGACCCGCGCTAGCGTCGTTGGCGTTTGCCGACGACACGTCACGCGGAACTCTCAACGGCATCCTCCACCCACTGATCGGTGCGCGGACGATGGAGCAGATTTCGTCTGCGCCGTCGGATGCAGTGCTCGTTCAAGATATTCCGCTGTTGGTCGAGGGTTCGATGGCGCCGGCATTCAATCTGGTCGTCATCGTTTACGTCGACGAGGAGGAACGAGTTCGGCGCTTGGTGGGCTCGCGCGGCATGCCTGAATCCGACGCTCGTGCGCGCATCGCAGCGCAGGCAAATGACGATCAGCGTCGTGCTGTTGCCGACGTGTGGCTCGACAACAGCGGAGAGCCGGGTTCACTCGACGACGTGGTCCGCGACTTGTGGGCGAATCGACTTGTTCCCTTCGAGAAGAACCTCCGCGAGGGCACGGTAGTGCGCGCACTGCCCGAGCTGACTCCAGCCGACCCGTCGTGGCCGGCGCAGGCCGAACGAATCATCGGCCGGTTGTCGTTGGCGTCCGGTGACCGTGCGCGCCGTATCGATCACATCGGATCGACCGCAGTGCCTGGTCTCGATGCCAAGGACGTGATCGACATTCAGATCACTGTCGAGCACCTCGGCGTTGCCGACGACCTCGCGGAAGATCTGGCCGCTGCCGGGTTCCCCCGGATCGAGCACATCGTCGCCGACGACCCGAAACCGTCGTACCTCGGTGGCGAGACCGATCCGGCGGTGTGGGCGAAGCGAATTCACGGAAGCGCCGATCCAGGGCGCCGCGCGAACATCCACATTCGGGTGGATGGTTGGCCGGGTCAGCAGTTCGCGATCCTCTTCCGTGACTGGCTTCGCGCCGACGCAGCGGCGCGTGCCGAATATGCCGAACTCAAGGTCAAGGCAGCCGAGAGTGCCGCCGGCATCGACGACTACGCCGCTGCGATCGATGCCTACCTGGGAGTCAAGACGCCGTGGTTCGACGCCGCTTTCCACCGGGCATGGGAGTGGGCCGAGAAATCAGGCTGGTCCCTCTAACCACTCAGCGCCACGTGACCGGCATGCCCACCGAGGTGAGCCAGGCGTCGAGATCGTGACCGTGGGCGGCGATGCCCTCGATAGCGCGGGCCGCGTTCAGCATCGCACGCTCTGACGTCTTCGGGTCGAGAATCCCGGCGGTGTTCGCCTCGAGCAATTCGTCGACGTCGAGCAATTCGACGCTGCGTCCGGTCTGCACGATCAGGTCGAGGTAGTGGTCCTCGGACGTCCAGACCTGGTCGCCGCGGATGAAGTCGCCGATGTCGACATAGAAATCCCAGTCTCGGATGTGTTCCGGGGTGAAGTGCAGGATCGACGCCCGAATTCCGAGTTCGGGAATGATCCAGGACTCCAGGTAGTGAAACCGGGGATGGTCGGCGTGGCGCGCCATGTACAGCCCCCACGGTTCTTCGCGGTAGTGCTCGACCGGGCGAACGAAGCCCTTGGGATCGACGTTGGTGCGAGCGGCGATGTCGAAGGTTTCGACCTTCGGCCGGTGAATGTGGGGACGTTCCTCGCTCATGGTCGAAGAACCTACCGCCGAACTGCATTTTCGGCTGAACGCGGACGAGCGGGCATTGTGTCGGTAGGTGCGCTTACCCTGGTTTCATGGCGTTTGCTTCCGAACATCCCGTGGTCGCACATTCCGAGTTTCGGCCGGTTGGTGACATCGAGCGCTCAGACGCGCGCTTCGAGGTCGTCAGCCCGTACGAACCGGCAGGCGATCAGCCGGCAGCTATCGCCGAGCTGGAGAAACGGATCAACGAGGGGGAGAAGGACGTAGTCCTCCTCGGTGCGACCGGTACCGGCAAGTCGGCCACGACTGCGTGGTTGATCGAGAAGCTGCAGCGCCCGGCTCTGGTGATGGCTCCGAACAAGACTTTGGCGGCTCAGCTCGCGAACGAGCTTCGGGAAATGCTACCCAACAACGCGGTCGAGTACTTCGTCTCGTACTACGACTACTACCAACCCGAGGCGTACATCGCCCAGACGGACACCTACATCGAGAAGGATTCGTCCGTCAACGACGATGTCGAGCGGCTGCGCCACTCGGCGACGTCCAGCCTTCTGTCACGACGGGACGTGGTCGTGGTGGCATCGGTGTCGTGCATCTACGGCCTCGGTACACCGCAGTCGTACCTCGATCGCTCGATTCAGCTGGACGTCGGTGTGGAGGTGCCGCGGGATGCATTCCTGCGTCTGCTCGTCGACGTTCAGTACAACCGCAACGACATGGCGTTCACGCGAGGTTCGTTCCGCGTGCGCGGCGACACGGTCGAGATCATTCCGTCGTACGAAGAGCTGGCGGTCCGCATCGAATTCTTCGGTGACGAGATCGAGGCACTGTACTACCTCCATCCACTGACTGGTGACATCGTTCGCCAGGTCGACACGGTTCGTATCTTCCCGGCGACGCACTACGTCGCCGGCCCTGAACGCATGGAGCGTGCCGCCAAGGACATCGAGGCGGAACTCGAAGAGCGACTCGCCGAGCTCGAAGGCAAGGGCAAGCTCCTCGAGGCTCAGCGTCTACGCATGCGTACGCAGTACGACCTCGAGATGATCAAACAGGTCGGATTCTGCTCCGGCATCGAGAACTACTCGCGCCACATCGACGGCCGTGGCCCTGGAACTGCCCCCGCAACCTTGATCGACTACTTCCCGGAAGATTTCCTTCTGGTCATCGACGAGTCGCACGTGACGGTTCCTCAGATCGGCGCCATGTACGAGGGCGATATGTCGCGCAAGCGAAACCTGGTCGAGTTCGGATTCCGGCTACCGTCGGCAACAGACAACCGCCCTCTGACTTGGGAAGAATTCAGTCAGCGGATCGGTCAGACCGTCTACTTGTCGGCGACACCAGGTAAGTACGAGTTGGGTCAGTCCGGCGGTGAGTTCGTCGAGCAGGTGATCCGCCCGACCGGATTGATCGATCCCGAGGTCATCGTCAAACCCACCAAGGGACAGATCGACGATCTCGTTCACGAAATCCGCGAGCGAGCGGAACGTGACGAGCGTGTGCTGGTCACGACGTTGACCAAGAAGATGTCGGAAGATCTGACCGATTACCTGCTCGAACTCGGTATTCGCGTCCGTTACCTGCACTCGGATATCGATACGCTCCGGCGAGTCGAGTTGCTCCGTCAGCTCCGCCTGGGGGAGTACGACGTGCTGGTCGGCATCAACCTCCTGCGTGAGGGACTCGACCTTCCCGAGGTGTCGCTGGTCGCGATTCTCGATGCCGACAAAGAAGGTTTCCTACGTAGCTCCACCAGCCTCATTCAGACGATCGGCCGAGCGGCTCGAAATGTATCCGGTCAAGTGCACATGTATGCGGACAAGATCACCGCTTCCATGGCGCAGGCCATCGAGGAAACCGAGCGACGACGCGAGAAGCAGGTCGCCTACAACGAGAAGATGGGCGTCGACCCACAACCTCTACGCAAGAAGATCGCGGACATTCTCGATCAGGTGTACGAGGAGGCAGAGGACACTGCGGCGTCCGTGGACGTCGGTGGTTCGGGTCGCAATGCGACGCGTGGTCGGCGTGCGCAGGGTGAGGCCGGTCGTGCGGTCAGTGCGGGTGTGTACGAGGGGCGCGACACCAAATCGATGCCTCGGGCCGAATTGGCAGATCTGGTCAAGGAACTCACCGATCAGATGATGAACGCTGCACGTGACCTTCAGTTCGAGTTGGCTGGGCGATTGCGAGACGAAATCTCGGATTTGAAGAAGGAGCTTCGAGGAATGGACGCCGCGGGTCTCAAGTAGGTCGCCTCGCGTGCGTTCGTGCTTTCGACCGCTACGGTTTCAGGTATGGATGCACAGACTGCAGGCAAGACCGCGCGGACTCTCGAACTTCTCCATTCCTTGGCGTACTTCGTCCCGGAGACGGAGAAGGAACTTGTCGGCGTCGGGTTGGAGCCTGGCCGAATGGTGTACTTTGCCGGGCGATCAGCTCCGCTCGGCGCTCCACCCGCGACTGTCGTCACGGCCACCTTCTTCAACTTCAATCCTGAATTGATCGCCAGTGTCATCCCACGTGCCTGGGAATTGGCAAGGCCCACAGAGGTTGTCGCCGCGCGGTATCGGGCAATCGACGCGGCGTACGTCCGCCTGTTCGGTGCAGACGTGACAGGATCGGCGGACATGGCCGAGGCCGCCGAACTCGTGTCGATCGCTGCCCAGAACATTCCTGGAGTGGACGGCCGCCCTCTGTACGCGGGTTGGGCGTCGCTCGACTGGCCGGCCGAGCCGCACCTGCGTTTCTGGCACGCGCTGACACTGCTGCGTGAGTATCGCGGTGACGGCCACATTGCGGCCCTTCAGACCGCGGGATTGAACGGCCTGGACGCGTTGATCACGCACACCGCGACGGGAATCGGGTTTCAGCGCAAATTCGCGCAGACTCGTCGCGGATGGTCGCAGGAACAGTGGGACGAGGCCGTCGAGAGTTTGAAGGACCGCGAACTGCTCGATCGTTCGTCCGGTGCGCTGACCGAGGACGGGCAGGACTTGCGTGACGTCGTCGAAGACCTGACGGACGACCTCGCTTTGGCTCCGTGGGATGCGCTGGGTGAGGAGGGTGCCAAGCGGTTGCTGGAATTGGCGACGCCGTGGCGTACCGCCCTGGTCGAGCAGGAAGTATTTCCGGCGGCGCTGTTCGGGCCCCGCTTTGGCAAACTTCGCTGAGTGGTCACCACCGAACAAATGTGTCTGTGACGAAGAATCACATTCACTGTGGGCTTGTGGCGTGTACTGCAAATAACACTATCCGCGGCACAATCCCGCTAATGTCAGCGCAGCGGTTGTCGAGCGGGCGCAACAGCGTTGCGCCCGGTGCCGGCCGTACCGTCCGTCCCGTAACCATGGAGGAATGAATGAGTGCCTACCGGACCGTTGTCGTAGGAACCGATGGCTCCGAGTCGTCACTGAAGGCAGTCGACAGAGCTGCCGCCATTGCCAGTGGCTCGGACGCTCAGCTCGTCATCGCGTGTGCGTACTACCCGGCTGATCCCAAGGACGTGAGCGCTGCCGCTGATGCGTTGGGTAACGAGGCCTACCAGGTCACCGGTTCCGCTCCGACCTACGAGATCCTTCGCACCGCTCGTGAGCGCGCACATGCCCAGGGGGCAAAGGATGTTGTCGAGCGCGCCGTCGTCGGCGCTCCCGTCGAATCGCTTCTCGCTTTGCTCGACGAGGTGAAGGGCGACTTGCTGGTCGTCGGAAATCGCGGATTGAACACGTTGACCGGGCGTCTACTCGGATCGGTGCCTTCCGATGCCGCACGCAAGGCGACGTCCGATGTCCTGATCGTGCACACCGTTCGCTGAACTACCGGCAGTAGTCGGCCTCGGCCGCATCGACGAACACTTCAGCCAGCTGATCGGCGCTGGGGGGTGTTGTCGATGCGGCCGAGCCGTTTCCGGAGGTGACCATTGGTTCGCTTGCTCCGTTCAGCGATACCGCCCGCAGATTCGCGATGATCATCGCTCGATCCGTTCCGGCCGCGAGCTGCTGGCAGACGCCGTCACCGAGCGCCTGCAACATGTCGTCGGAAAAGGCGGGCGTGACCCCGGTAGACGCGAGCGCCGCCCGCAGCCGTTCTGCCTCGTCTACCGGTTTTTCGGTCGGTGCGGCAGCAACAGCAGCGATGTCGTCGCTGCCTGCAGCAGCCGTCGAACTCGAATCATCCTCTGAGCAACCGGCTGTCACCGCCGCAAGCATCCCGACGCCGATCACCACGCGAGCGATCTTGCGGATGGGTGCGGCGGAACTTGAGGGCAGGCCAAGCACGAGGGGTCATTCCTTCAGTCGTCGACACAAATTGGAGTGACACCACCATTCGTGGTGTCACGCACGAACCTACTCCGTGATGCTCACGAATCGAAGGCCAACTCTGCTGCTTCGACGCCGTCGAGAACCGAGGGGAGCGACTCGACGTGAATGATGCCGAGCCTCTGGGTAGCGCGGGTCAATGCGACGTAGAGGTCGTTCGTTCCGCGTGGTGACTCGTCGAGAATGTCGGCAGGTTCGACGATCAACACTGTGTCGAACTCGAGTCCCTTGACGTCCTTGACGGACAGGACGCTTACGGTGTCACTCGCAATGCCCGCCAGATCGGCAACGACCTCGGAACCGGCGATCACTGCGGTGATACCGGGATGCGACTCGGACTCGATGCAACGGCGCACGGTCGATTCCAATTCTTCGGCCGTGGTCTTGAGCGCCCACGGCGCGAATCCGCTGTCGCGTACCGACCGGGGCACGGATTGCTCCGGGTCGATCTCTTCGAGCACACGGTGCGCGACATCCATGATCTCCGAGGGAGTTCGGTAGTTGACGGTCAGTTCGGTGAGCTTCCAGCGCTTGGCGACGTAAGGCTCGAGAATCTTCTGCCAGGACGAAGTTCCCGCGGGATCACCGGTCTGAGCTGTATCGCCGACCAACGTCATCCAGCGATTCGGTATGCGCCGCATCAGCATTCGCCACGCCATTTCGGAGAGCTCTTGGGCTTCGTCGACGATCACGTGACCGTAGGTCCAGGTTCGGTCGCCGGCAGCGCGTTCTGCCGTGGTCTGGCGCTGGCCCTGATCGTGGCGTTGGGCGAGTTGGCTGGCGTCGATCAAGTCGTACGCCATCAAGATCTCGGGATCCATCTCGTCTTCGAGATCCTGTGGTGCAGACCCGGTGAGGATGTCGAGGGCGCCCTGGGCGTCGGCGATCTGCGCGCGCCATTCACGTTGTGCGCGTTCGCGTTCGGCGGCGTCGTCGACGCCGAGAATCTCGGCCAGTTCGTCGAGCAGGGGAGCATCGGCCGCACTGAAACCCGGTCCGACGCTCTGCAGAAGCTCGTCGCGTTGGGCGTCGTCGAGTTGCGGCGCTGCCTTGGCCAACCTCGCCGGCGACGTCCACAGTTCCGCGAGGATTTGCTGCGGCGACAATTCGGGCCACAGCTTTCCGATGGCGGACATGATGTCAGGGTCCTCACGCATCTCGTCGCGAATGTCGGCGATGTCGTCCCGACTGAGGAGTGACCCACCGTCGACGAGGTTTCCGCCGATGAGTTCGGCCATCTGCAGTGCCAACGCCTCGATGACTGCTGCCACGAAGATCGGGCGCGCCAGGTTGTGTGGGCGACGCGACGACCGAGCACGCCCGCGCGCCTTCGTGACAGTCTTGCGATCCAGTTTCAAGTCGTACGTGTCGAATCGAAGGGTTATCGGCTTCGACGGAACTTCCTGCCGATCCCGGACGGCGTTCTTGAGCACGTCGAGGATCGCGAGGGAACCCTTGATCTCACCGGCGGCGAGGGAATCCGTACGAGTCGCACGCACTCCGGGGTACAGGTCCCCGATCGTCGAGAGTAGAACTCCGGTCTCACCGAGTGAAGGAAGGACCTGGCTGATGTAGTCGAGGAACGTCGCGTTCGGCCCGATGATAAGAACACCGGCCTTGGCCAGTTGCTGGCGGTAGGTGTAGAGCAAGAAGGCGGCACGGTGAAGGGCGACTGCGGTTTTGCCGGTACCCGGACCGCCCTGGACGACCAAAACGCTCTTGTGCTCGGAGCGGATGATGGCATCCTGCTCACTCTGAATGGTCTCGACGATGTCGTTCATCTGACCCGTACGCGCTGCGTTCAGAGCGTCCAGGAGAGCGCTCTCACCGGCGACGCCGCCGGCTTCGGTCACCACGCCGGCGGCTCGGGCAGCGTCGAGGTCCAGGTATTCGTCGTTGATTCCGGTGACTGTTCGGCTCCGACTGCGGATATGGCGTCGTCGCTTGACGCCCTCAGGTGCCGCGGGCGTCGCCAGATAGAACGGGCGTGCCATCGGAGCTCGCCAGTCGAGCAGTAGCGTTTCGTAGTCGTTGTCGGTGTCCAGAATTCCGAGTCGGCCGACGTAGCGTCGCTCGTCGTCGAAGTCGATGCGTCCGAAACACATTCCGTTCTCGGCTGCGTCGTACTTGGCGAGATCCTCGGTGTACATGGCATTGAAGGATTCGCGTTCACTGCGTGCTTGCGGGGTTCCGCCGGTCTCGAGGAGCACCGTGCTCAAGCGAGTTTGGGCATACTTTCGAAGATCGTCGAGACGGGAGTACAACATCGTCACGTACTGCTGCTCGAGCTCTTGCTCGTTCAGTGACGGGTCCGCGTCGGGCAAAGGATCTCCTAGGCTTGATGAGAAATTCACGCGCTGCAAAAGCGCCAAGACAGTCTAGTTCCCCCAGATGAACTGCCGCATAGATACAGGTCAGGCCACCCGAAGGTGGCCTGACCGTGTTTTCGGTGCACTCAGTGCGTCAATTCGTCCTTCTTGGCGCGAGCCTTTTCGAGCGCCTTCTCGGCGCGCTTTCGGGCACGCTTACCCAGCACCTCGGTCTGCTCCGACGCCGTTTCGGCCCACTCGTTGCTCTTCTCGAGGGCGAGTTCGGCGAACTCAGAGCTGCGCTTGCTCGCCAGCTCTGCCAGTTCGGCGCTGCGCTCGCGTGCGGTTTCGGCCAGTTCGGAGCCGCGCTTCTGCGCGACTTCGAGGATGTCCGGGCCGCGTTCCTTGGCGACCTCTCCGAATTCCGCGGCTCGCTTGCTCGCGATCTCCGCAAACTCGGAGCTGCGCTCCTTCGCAAGTTCGAGCCAATCCGTGCCGTGTGCCTTCGCGGTTTCGGCAAGCTCGGAACCGCGTTCGGACGCCACCGACAGAGCATGCTCGACGCGATCGCTCGTGTGATCGGTCTGCGATGCGACCAAAGGAAGTGCTGCGGCGATAGACGCCTGGGCCTTCTTCGCGGCGCGACGGCCGCGCCAGCCGAGCGACGGCTTGCCCTCGGTGTCGACGGAGGCGATCATCAGTCCGCCGAGCAAACTGACGTTCTTGATGAAGTTTGTGCGCTGCATCGCTCGCAGTGACGGATCGGTTTCGTTCCAGAAGTCGTGACCGGCAAGCGTGGTCGGTACCAGGCTCCCCGCGAGCACCAACGACGCGAGCCGCGGCGCCTTGCCGGTGGCCAGCAGCGCACCGCCACCGATCTGGACGGCGGCGTTGATCTTGACGAGTGTTTCCGGATCAGCAGGCACCTTCTGCGTCACTGCTCCTGGCAGCGTCTCGACGGATTTGTCGATCAGCGGTGACGCTTTGGCTGCTCGCTGAGCAGGGTTGCGCAAAGCATCGATTCCCCCGGCGATGAAGATCGTGGAAAGCAGTGGACGAGCAATTCGACGTACCAGCATGTTTCAAGCCTCCCGATGTAGGTTCGTTTTCCACCCTAGCGATCTCACAAGGAATTGGTCCGGTTCGGCGATCCCGGCACGCCTGACCCGGTTGACGGATTCCTGGTCGCCGAAACGCGCTGTACTGCGACGATGACTTCTCCACTGATCCGGACACACCGTTCTGAAGTATCCGTTACCGCGTATCCGCATACGGCGTGTTCGAAGGTGTCACACAATGCACACCGATCAACCACCATGGAGTGGTTGCCACGAAGATATCGCTGAGCCGACGCCGTCCGCGGTCTTCGATTCGGGTGCGGCGCCAGCTGCGACTCCAGGGGCGTGGGCCGCTCGCGTGGATGCGATCCACGCCGAAGCGCTGCGCTGTTTTGTCACCGAATGGAACGACGATCCCAACTTCGTCGTTCTGGATTGGCAGCATCCGGGCTACACCTTCGACACGGAGGCACATGCTGCTGCGAAGGAGCTTGCGGAGTGGCGTGTCCCGGTCTATCCGAACGGCGACTACTACATATTCAGTCGTGACGACTTCACGGAAGGGACTCTGTCGACCTGGCTTCCGCGACTTCGAGTCAACGGTGAACAGGTCGA